>JACPCT010000090.1 GCA_016184445.1 Candidatus Tectimicrobiota bacterium
GTCTCCTCCCTAAAGCCTCCCGAGCGCACCTCGCCCTCCACGACGAGGATGCCCGCCTCCACGCGCGGGGTCACCCTCACCACCCCGGTGCGCTCGTCCCAGAAGCGCACGGCGCCATCCCCCGCCTCGAAGGCGTAGAGGGCGCCCCCCCGCTTCCAGTCCACCTGGGCGAAGGCGCCCCCCTCCTCGCGCCGCCGCATGCCGGCCGTGGAGGTGCCCACGATGAAGAGGTCCTCCCAGATGAGCGGGGGGGCGATGACCCAGCCCGCCGCGTTCTCCACCCGCCAGAGGAAGTTCCCCCTCTCCCGGTCCACGGCGAAGAAGCGGCCCCGGTCGCGGCCGTTCAGGGCGGCGAAGATGTGCGCCCCGCTGGCCGCGTAGAGGGGGGTGTGCACCCCGAGGCGGGTGAGGAGCTCCTCGGCCGGGATCACGCGTTTCTCCCTCTCAAGACGGGCCTTGCGGGGCTCCCCAAGCAACGCGCCGCTTGAGTGGCGCCGCCGCCGCCCTTGCGGCGGGTCCGTGGTTCCTGGGATGATCGCCGGACGCCGGATTCCACAGCCCGGAGGCACCCATGGACGATCGCCGCGCAGCCCCCCGCGCCCTCGCGGCCCGCCTCGCCGGGCTCGGCCGGGCCGCGCCCCCGCTGCTGCGCCTGCCCATTCTAGCATCCAGCCTCTTCCTCTCCGACCAGGCCCACCTCCGGGCCGCCGCGCTGACCTACACCTCGCTCCTCTCGCTCGTGCCCGTGCTGGCCTTCGCCTTCTCCCTGATGCGCGGGCTGGGCTTCGAGGAGGACCTCCTCTCTTACCTCCTCTTGCAGTACTTCCCCGCCTCGGACCCGGGCCTCTACGAGCAGCTGCTGGGCTACGTCCGGCAGGTGAACGCCAGAACCCTCGGGGCCGCGGGCCTGGGGGGGCTCCTCCTCTCGGTCGCTCTCACCCTGGGCACGGTCGAGAAGGCCCTCAACGCCATCTTCGGCGCCCGCCGGCAGCGCACCTTCATCCGCAAGTTCACCGACTACTTCGCCATCCTCTTCCTGAGCCCCCTGCTGATCGGCCTCACCATGAGCGGCATCGCCCTTCTCCAGCGGGCGGCGGCGTGGGGCGGGATGACCGGGGGGATCGCCTGGTTCCTCCTGCAATGGGCCTACGTGCGCTTCCAGGTGGGCTTCACCCGCCACGAGGCCATCTACGGCGCCCTGGCCCAGCTGCCCATCCTCATGATCTGGCTCTACCTCGCCTGGTGCGTCCTCCTCTACTCGGCCGAGCTCGCCGCCCTGGTCCAGGGGCGCCGGCCGCCGGCCGGGCCGGAGGAGGGGCCTCCTGGCCCCGGCCCCGGGGAGCTGGCCCTCCGCATCCTCACCGAGGCGGCCGTGCGCGCGGGGGGCGAGGGACCCCCGCTCAGCCGGGAGGAGGTGGAAAAAGGGCTGGACGCGCGCCCGGAAATCTTGGAAACTGTCCTGGATCGGCTTCAAACGCATGGGCTTCTGCTGGAGGCCCGGGAGGGAGGGCGCCTCCTGCTGGGGCGCCACCCGGCCGGCATCGCGGCGGAGGAGGTGTGGGATCTCTTCCCCCCTCCCCCCTCCTCCGGCCCCCCCGGCGCGGAGGGTCTTCTCCGGGAGATGCGCCGGAGGGAGCGGTCCGCGCTCGAGGGCTGCACGATCGAGCAGTTGCGCCTCGGGGCGCAGGAGAACCCCGGGGGGAACGACCGCCAGCCGGCCCCCCGCCCCGAGGCCCCCGCCGAGGGGCCGCCGGCGGGCCGGGGCGCCTGAGCCCCCCTCACCCCGCGCGAAGGAGAATCCCCCATGGCCGTCATCACGATCTCCCGGCAGTACGGCACAGGCGGCATGACCATGGGAAATCACCTGGCCGACCGGCTGGGCTACAAGTTCGTCTTCCGCGAGGAGCTGGCCCGGGGCTGCCGGGAGCGGGGGCTCGACATCGACCTCGACCGCATGGAGGGGCGGGCGCCCAACGTCATCGAGCGCCTCTTCGGGGTGAACCCCGAGACCCTGCGCCGCTCGCTCAAGGAGACGATGGAGGAGGCGGCCCGGGCGGGCGGCATCGTCATCGGGGGCTGGGGGGGGCAGGTGCTCTTCAAGGACCGGCCCGACGCCCTCCACGTCCGGGTGGTGGGGAGCAAGGAGGCGCGCATCCGCCAGCTGATGGAGAGCGGGGGCGTGAGCCGCTCGGCGGCGGAGAGCATCACCAAGAGCGCCGACCGCGACCAGAAGCTCTTCTCGGAGTACTTCTTCGAGGTGGACTTCGCCAACCCCAAGCTTTACCACGCCGTGCTGAACACGGAGACCTTCCCGCACGACGGCATGATCGACCTCATCCTCGCGATGCTCCGCGAGAGGAAGCTGGCCTAGCCGCCCCCGGCCCTGGCCCCCCGCCCCCGCAACCCGGCCGCCGCCACCGTCCCCAGCGAGAGCACGTCCACGAGCACCACCAGCCAGAAGGCATAGCGGTAGCTCCCCATGGTGTCGTGGATGTAGCCCGCCAGCCACGGCCCCGCCGCCGCGGCCAGCCCCGCGCCCACCTGGCTGTAGCCCAGGATGCGGCCGAAGCTCCGCGCCGGGAAGAGGTCGGCCTTGATGGAGAGGAACGTGATCCCCCGCGCGCCCTCGCCCAGGCCGAGGAAGACCACGTAGAGGTAGGCCAGAAGCCAGCGCTCGGCGCTCACCCCCATCAGGAGGAACACCCCCGCCAGGCTCGCGGCGCAGGAGGTGAAGTAGGCCGCCGTCCGCCCCATGCGGTCGCCGCACCATCCCCCGGCCAGCCCCCCCACGGTGCGGAGCGCGGCCAGCATGCCGATGAGGGAGGCCGCCGTGAGGGTGCTCAGGCCCACGTCCACCAGGTGGGCCGCCTGGTGGAGGCCGATGATGCTGAAGCCGATGCCGTGGAAGAGGCCCGCCAGGAAGACGAACCAGAAGGCCGGCCCGCCGAGGCCCTCGCCGGGAGGGGAGGCTTCCCCGCCGTGGGCCCCGCGCTCCTCCGGCGGGAGGGGCGGGGAGCGGTGCAGGGCCGCCGTCAAGGGGAGCAGCAGGAGGGTGACCCCCGCGGCCAGGATGAGGTAGGCGGCGCGCCAGCCGTAGGCCTTGATGAGGAAGGCCGAGAGGGGCACCATCACCAGCCCGCCCAAGCTCCGCCCCGAGAGGGCTATGCCCATGGCGGTCGCGCGCCGGCGGCGGAACCACCGGCTCACCACCGTGCTCGTGGGGACGAACCCGATGAGGGTGATCCCGAGCGCCACCACGAAGCCGTAGTAGAAGTAGAGGGTCCCCAGGCCGCGGACCGTGGACATGAGGGCGAGGCCCGTCCCCAGGACGGCCACGCCGCACGGGATGACGGCGCGCGGCCCCCACCGGTCGATCAGCCCGCCGATCACCCCGGCCGAGAGGGCGAACGTCACCATCGAGAAAGAGAAGCCCAGGGCCGCGTCGGCGCGCGACCAGCCGAACTCCTCCAGGAACGACACGTAGAAGATCGAGAAGGTGCCCACGATGGCGCCGCCCGTCGCCATCGTGAGAAAGGTGACCCCCACCGCGAGCCAGCCGTAGTAGCGGAGGCTCGTCTCGTCGGCGCCGGGGGAGAAGAAGTCTCTCAAAGCAGGAGGGGCGCGGGGGAATCTCCCGGGCCCGGGAGTCTTCTCAGTTGACCGTCGCGTGGGCATGCACGACGAGAAACTGCGCGGCCGCGCGCCCCGCGTTCTCGAACATCACCTTTCCGCCGGCCTGGTGATGGAGGGAGTCGCCCTCCTTGAGCCGGTAGGCCTCCTCCCCCCGGCGCACCACCAGGTCCCCCCTGACACAGTAGACAAGGGTCTCGCACCCGGCCTGGACGTGGGGGGCGCGGCTGCGGGCGCCCGCCTCCAGCGTGCGGAAGAGGGTCTCCAGCCGTCCCCCGCGCAGGCGCTCGGCGACCACCTCGGTCCGCCCCTCCTGGCCGCTCGCCAGCAGGGTGCGCTCACCCTTGCGGATGCAGCGCACCTCCGGAAGGCTTTCGCCCACCTCCACGAAGTAGCTCACCGGCTGCTCGAGCGCGACCGCGAGCTTCATGAGGGTCGTGACCGTGGGGACCATCCCGTTGGTTTCGATCTTGTAGACGCCCGCGGGCGAGACGCCCGAGAGCTCCGCGAGCTTCTGGATGGAGTACCCGTTCTTCTTGCGCAGGCCGCGGACCTTCTCGCCGATCCGCACCTCGGGCACCTGCACCGCGCCCTTCTTCCGGCCGGCGCCCTTGCCGGCCTTCGGGCCCCGCTCTGCGGGGCGGTTTCCGTTAGTCATCTCAGACTTCACCCCTATGGCTCCCACCGAATCCCCACCCGGTTGAAGGAACCGGCACCTGGCGGCAACGCGAACGGATTCTTACTATCCGATTTGCATGCAGACGATCATACCACTTCCCGGCGGGGCGCTACGATACCACCGGACATCCGGACTGTCTAGCCGGGGCGGGCCCGCTACACCCGCATGGGCATGACGACGTATGTGTATCCCTCGGCCCCCTCGGGCGTGATCACGCCGGGGCTGAGGGAGTCCTTCAGCTCGAAGCGCACCTTCGGCTCATCGAGGATGCCCAGGACGTCCAGGCAATAGCGCGAGTTGAAGCCGATCTCAAGCTTCTCCCCGCCGTAGTCCGACTCCAGAACCTCCTCCGCCTCCCCCGCCTCCGAGCCGTTGGTGGTCAGCGTGAGCTGGCCCGGCTGGAAGACGAACTTGACCATGCGCGTCTCGTTCGAGAGCAGCGAGACGCGCCTGAGCGCCCGCACCAGCGCCTCCCGATCGGTGTGGATGGGGCTGGCGTCGTGCTTGGGGATGACCTGGCGGTACTTGGGGAACTCCCCGTCGATGAGCCGGGCGGAGAGCTCCACGCTCTCCATCTGGAAGAGGATGTGGTTCTGGGTGAGGGCGACCGCCACCTCCTCGCCCGAGCCCTGCAGCAGCTTCACCAGCTCGCCCAGAGCCTTCTTGTGGACGATCACGCCGCGGCCCAGCTTGAGCCCCGGGCAGGGCCGCTCGATGAGGGCGAGCCGGTGGCCGTCGGTGGCCACGAGGCGCAGCTTCTCGTCCTCCGACTCCATGAAGACGCCGTTGTAGGTGTAGCGCGTTTCGTCCTGCGAGATGGCGAACATCGTCTTCCGGATCATCTCGCCCAGCGTCTTGGCCGGCAGCTTGTGCGACTCGGCCCCCTTCGACTCGGGCAGGCTGGGGAAATCGGCGGAGGGAAGCCCCGGCAGGCGGAAGCTCGCGCGCTCGCAGGTCACGCGCAGCCACTGGCCCTGCTCCTCGGCCATGCGCACGTCGGCCTCGGGCAGCTCGCGCGCGATGTCGAAGAACCGCCGCGCGTTCAGGGTGACCTTACCGGCCTTGCCGACCTCGGCCTCGAACGTCCCCTTGAGACTGATGTCGAGGTTCGTCCCCAGCACCCGGAACCTCTTCTTGCCGTCGGTCTCGATGAGGACGTTCTGGAGGATGGGCATGGCGCTGCTGCGGCTCTCGACCACGCCCTGCATCATCTGAAGGGCGCGGAGCAGCGTCTCCCGCTTGACCGTGATCTCCACGACTCCGCCTCCACGAAAGGGCGGTGCCACCCCCATGGCGATTATCAGGAAGACGTAAAAAAAGTGAAAATCCGTCCTCTCAGCCCCGCAGGGCGGACCCAACCTATAAACCAAAGCGGCCGCCGGGACAAGGACGCCCCGGGCCGCTCAGCGCGGCTTGACGAGGGGGACGACAATCTCCTCCCCCGCCACGAGGCGGCGGAGATTTTTCCCGGGGTTATAACCCTGCACCAGCCAGAGGGGGATCCTGTAGGTCTGGGTCACGAGGGTCCAAACGTTTTCCTTGGGCGCCAGCTTGTGGCGGACCGTGCCGGCGACCTCGTACTTGCGCTCGAACTTCTCCTTCAGGCCCCGGTGGTAGGAGAGCCGCCGCTCCAGGAAGTCCGCGCTCGAGACCCGGTCCAGCGGCACCTTCAGCTCCCGCCCCATGGGCATGGCACGGCCCTGGCGGAGGCCGTTCAGCCGGTGGAGGCGGGCCGGGGACACCTCCAGCCACTCGGCGAAGTGGCTGATCGTCTCATTCTCCTGGATGTGCACCCTGCCGATCCGATCCTTCCCCGTGGCCGAGACCGACAGCGCCTCGCGGAGGGCCTCCTCGCGCAGGGGGGAGACGGGCTCCTGTGCATTGGACTTCGGCGCCGTCTCGGGCCGAGGCCGGGCCTTCTCGCCGGCAGAGAGGACCGGAAGACCGGCCGCCTGGACGGGGAGGCGGTCGGCGGGTTCCTCCTGCGCGGTCACCCCCTCCAGCCAATCGATCGGGGGGGCCTGGTCCTCGCGGACCAGCCGGGGCTCCTCCTCCGGGGCCGCGGGCGCCTCTTTTGTCTCGGGGGCGGCCCCCTGGAGCTTCTCCGCCCCGGGCTTGGGCGTGGCCGGGGCTCCCTTGGCGGAAACCTCCCCGCCGGAAGCCGGCGGCTTCGCGGCGGCCACCTGGAGGGGCGCCGCCTCCTTCTTCCGGGAGGCGGCCCCCTGGGGGACGAGCAACCGGTCGCCCGGATGGATGAGAGCGTCGTGGAGCCCGTTCGCCGCCATGAGGTCCTGCACGCTCACCTTGTGGCGCCGGGCGAGCCCGCTCAGGGTGTCGCCCGGCGCGACGAAGGCCCAGCCGGCGCCATCCTTCTCCTGCGCGGAAAGGGGCCGGACGCCTCCCGAGGCGAAGGTCCGGGTCGCTTGGCCTCCCTGGCCCTCCGGGACGCGGAGCGGATAGCCCCGGGGGACGTGGCCCCGGCCCCGCGCCACCCACGAACCCAGGGCGGGGTTCAGGGGCCGCAACGCCTCGCGCGGGAGGCCGATGCGGCGCGCGAGATCGTCGAGCGGCATGGGCTGGGGCACGTGGAAGACGTCGAAGCGCGCGGGCGGGTCCTGCGCCAAGGGGCCGTAAAAATCCCGAATGTTGCGGTGGACGTGGACCGCCGCGAGGAACTCCCCGTAGAAGTTGCGCGAGGCGAAGCCGAAGTGAGGCCCCCGGTAGCCCTTGACGATGGCGCCGAAGTCGCGCGTGCCCAGCGTGGCCACCGCCCGCTGCATGCCGTGGGCGCCGTGGTTGTAGGCGGTGAGGGCCAGCGGCCAGGTGCCGAGCTCCTGGTGGTTCAGGCGGAGAAGCCCGGCCGCCGCCTCCCCCGAGATGAAGGGGTCGCGCCGGCCGTCCACGGCGCCGTCCACACGCATGAAGAGGCGCCCCGTCGGCTGGGTGAACTGCCACATCCCGGCGGCGCGGGCCTTGCTGTAGGCCATCTCCTCGAAGCCGCTCTCGACGTGGGGGAGCAGGGTGAGTTCCAGCGGCAGGCCGCGCTGGCGGAAGGCGGCCTCAAAGCGGGGCAGGTAGCGCCCCGAGCGGATGTAGCCCTGCCGGAACCTCTCCTTGAGCCCGGGCTGGGCCCGGACGCCGTAGGCGGACCGCCACACCTCCTGGCGGGGTTCGCCGGCGAGCATCCTGCGCAGGCGCTCCGCCAAGGGGCCCGCGCCGGGGGGGAGGGCCTTGCCCTCGGCGAGGGCGAGGAGGACGGCTTCGTGCCTCTGCCGCTCGGCCCGGATGGCGAGGCGCTGGCTCGGGCTTCCGCTCCAGGGGCTGTCGAGGCGCAGCGTGGCGTACACCCGGAGGTTCTCCTCGTCGTGGATGAGCACCTCCGAGGTGGAGACCCGGGCGAAGACGCGCACCCAGAATTCCTTCTGCGCCGCCACAGGACCAGGAACGGGGAAGAGGGAAGATTTCGAAGAGCCCGGCGCGGCTCCCTCGGAAGAACCGGCGGCGAGAACAAGAAAAACAGCAACTCCGAGGGCAAGCTCCCGCATCCAGTTCACATCACCATCCTTCCGCGCAAAAAAGATGGGCGGAGACCCATTGAACTATTTTCGCCGGCAGACTTCAAGGTTTCGATTATAGGAGAAATCTGGGGAGACTGAAAGATAAAGTGTTAAAGATCGCCATCTTTTGTTTGGCGAGGTGCGCAGGGGGGCCCCAGGAGGGACGCCCGGCCAGCTCTCGCGGCGGAGTTCAACGCTTGAAGCAGTCCGTCCCGATCTAGCAAGGGCGCTCATGGGGCGCCAGAGCGCCGAGGTTGGTTTTTCTCCCTTCTTGTTCGCGGCCCGGACCGCCTCGGCCAGCAGGGCCACTCGGCAGACGGCGCGCCCTTTCCGAAGGGCGAAGCCCTTCCGCCCCGCACCGCCGTCACTCGGTCCACCCCAAGGGCCACACCTCAAGCCGGACGGCGGACGCGGACCCGCCGGACACCCCCCCAGCCGGCCAGAAGCTAAGAATGCGGCTCCCCACCCATTCGCCGGTCCCCCTACATCTGATTGCGTCTCATTTCGAGACACGGCGGAGGACGCCGCTACGAACCGGAGATTCGCCCGAAATATGCCACCCTTCCGTGTTCGAGCCGGATCTCCCCCCGGGCCGCGCCGGCGCCCCACTCCGGCTGATGGGTGCTCACCACCACGGTCCGCCCCGTCCCGGCCAGGGCGAGGACGGCCGTCCGAAGGCGCCCGGCGGACTCCCGGTCCACCTCGGCTGTGGGCTCATCCAGCAGCAGGGTCTCCGCCCCGCACGCCATCGCCCGGGCCAGGGCGACCCGCTTGCGCTCCCCGCCTGAGAGGGCGTGCGCGCTCCGGCGGGCGAGATGGGCCAGCCCCGCCGCCTCGAGCGCCGCTTGCGCCGCCGCCTCGGCCCCGCGCCGACTCATCCCACGCGCCCGGAGGCCGTAGGCCACGTTGAAGCGCACCTCTCCCTGAAACAGGAAGGGCATCTGCGAGAGCATGGTCACCCGGCGGCGGTGGGCGAGCCCCGCCTTCCCGAAGGGGACGGGCGCCCCCATGTAGGCGACCCGCCCCTCATCGGGAGCCAGAAGGCCCGCCAGGACGCGCAGGAGGGTGGTCTTGCCCGCTCCGTTCGGCCCCGTGAGGAGGGTGACCCCGCCGGCGGGGACGGAGAGCGATTCCACATCGAGCGCGGCGGTGCTCCCCAGGGTCACCCGGACGCCCGCGAGGCGGAACGCTTCGCCCATCAGGACCTCTGGAGGAGGCGGGAGAGGAAGCTCACCGCGACGACCATGGCCATCAGCACCGTCCCGAGGGCGATCCCGAAGCCGAACTCGCCCTTCGTGCTCTCGATCGCGATGGCGGTGGTGAGGGTGCGGGTGTAGCCCTCGATGTTGCCACCGAGCATCATGGCGATGCCCACCTCGGAGGACACCCGCCCGAAGGCCCCCAGCACGGCGGCCACCAGGCCGAAGCGCGCCTCGCGGAACACCGCCCAGGCGGCGCGGCCCGGGGAGGCGCCGAGGGTGAGCGCCGTCTCCCGGGCCCGGGCGTCCACGGCGGCGACGGCGGTCATCCCGTACACCGCCGCGATGGGCAAGGCGAGGAGGGTCAGGCCCGCCACGATGGCCGGGGGCGAGAAGAGCAGATCGGCCGCCCCCAGCGGCCCGCGCCGGGAGATCAGCCCGTAGACCAGGAGGCCGATCACCACGGTCGGGAGCCCCAGGAGGCTCTGGAGGAGGGCGACGGCGGCCCCCCGCCCCCGGAACCGCGCGGCGGCGAGAAGGTAGCCCGCCGGGAGCCCGGCCAGGGAGGCGAGGAGGGTGGCCCAGAGGCTCACCTCCAGCGTCACCCAGGCCGCCCGCCAGACCTCCGGGTCTCCCGTCAGGGCGCGGCGAAGGCCCTCATGGAAGCCTTCGAGAAGGAACTCCATGCTAGCCGCCCGGGGCCTTCCCCGCCGAGGGGAAGAAGAGCACCTTCCCGCCCATCCTGAAGCCGCCGATGAGCTTCTGGCCCTCGGGGGAGACGAGAAAGCCGATGTACTTCATCGCCAGATCGTGCTTCACGTGGGGGTGCCTCTTGGGGTTCACGGCGATCGCGCCATAGGGGTTGAAGAGCCTCTGGTCTCCCTCGATCGTGACCTCGAGCGCGATCTTCTTCTTGGCGGTCAGGGCGATGTAGGTGCCCCGGTCGGCGAGGGTGTAGGCCCCCTTCTCGTCGGCCGCGATGAGGGTGTTGCCCATCCCCTGCCCGAGGGCGCGGTACCACCCTCCGGCTGGCTTGGCGAGGCCCGCTGCTTTCCAGAGCTGGAGCTCCATCTTGTGAGTGCCCGAGTCGTCCCCCCGGCTGAACCAGAGGGCCTTCTTCTCCTCTATCTTCCGGAGGGCCGCGGCGGCGTCCTTCATCCCCCGGATCTCCGCGGGATCTTTCGCGGGGCCGGCCACGATGAAGTCGTTGTACATGACGCCCCGGCGGCCCACGCCGTGGCCGTCCGCCACGAACTTGTCCTCCGCCGCGCGCGCGTGGACGAGCACCACGTCCACGTCACCGTTCTGCCCCAAACGCAGGGCCTGGCCCGTCCCCACGGCGATCACGTCGACGGCGGCGCCGTGCTTCTTCTCG
>JACPCT010000451.1 GCA_016184445.1 Candidatus Tectimicrobiota bacterium
GGCGAGCTTCGCGGGATGAGCCGGGACGACGCCTACACCCTGTGCAGCCTGGCGGTGGACCTGCGGGTGACCCAGATCGTCAACGGGGTCAAGGGCGTCCACGCCATGCTGCCCAAGGCGCTGTTCAACCAGGGGTGAAATCCAGGCGGGTTGTCCGCGGGCAAGCGCCTGGAAAGAAGTGAAGCCGTGTTGTGCAACCGGCCACATGGGTGACAGATCAGACCGGGCACATGGGTGACACTTTACCCCACCGGTCCTTGGGGCTCCCCCGGAGGGGCCCATGGGCCCCTCCGGGGGAGCGGGAGCTTCGCGCGATGATCCACCCGCCCCAACTCCACCGCCGCGTAAAACATCCGCCAGCCGCCCTCCCCGGCCTCCACCAGTGCCACCGGCTCGCCGATGAGGGCTTCGCCGGCGAAGAGCGTCCCGCCCCCCCACTTGATCTCGCCGTTCGTGCGCACCCGCCGCGCGAGGCAGCCCTCCGGGTACTCGGGCTCCACCAGGCGTCCGCTCCAGGTCCGGGGCGAGGGCGCGTAGTGGCGGGCCGGGGGTTCCTGGCCCAGCGCCTCCTGGGGCCGCTCCTCGTTGTAGGGCCGCTGGAAGCGGGCGAAGCGCCCAGCCTGCTCCCTGAGGCTCCCGGCCGGAGGGCTCGCCGTCTCGCGCTTAAGCGTCAGGTGGAGCCGCTCGTGGCGGCCGTTCCGCTCGGGCCGGCCCGGCGCGGCGCGCTCGGGCACGGCCCCCGCCTTCAGCGGCCACACCCCCAGGCGCGAGAGCCCGCCCGCTCCCCGGCTGGCGAAGGGAGGACCGTTGTCGCCGCGCGGCGCGCGCGGCGGCCCGAACTCCCGGAGGGCGGCCTCCACGGCCGCCCAGGTGCGCTCGGCGTCCGCCCGGGGGAGCGCCTGGCGGCGCGGCAGGTGGCGGCTGTGAGCGTCCCGCGGCGTCAGGGGCTCGCGGCGGGCGCCGTCCCCCGTGGGGAACCAGCCCTTGAAGTCCACCGTCCACAAGTCGTTGGGGCCCGCGCAGCCGCTCAGGGGCCGCCCCCGCGGGGGCGTCCGGCGCCGGAGCCCGCGGCGCGCGGTGAGGCCCTCGCGCGTGAAGAGCTGCCCCAGGGTGCTCGCCGCGGGCCAAGCCTCGGCGGGCCGGTGCGACCGCAGCCAGGCCCGCACCTTGCGCGGGCCCCACGTGGGGTGCGCCCGCCGGAGGGCCAGGGCCGCCTCCTCCGCCACGCAGAATCACCTCTCACCCATGTCCCCGGTCTACTCTGTTACCTATGTGCCCGGTTTGGACCCGTGCGCCACCCCTCTCCCAGGGGGAGAGGGGGAAGAGCCTCCCGAATGGGCAACGTAACGAGACTTCACGGCTAGGCCGGAGAGGGAGACCCATGGCTCGGCACGAGCTCACGGCTGGGCCCGGGACGGTGACCTGGGGGTACTATGACGCCCGGCGGCCGCCGGTGCTGGCCATCGCCCCGGGGGACACTCTGGTGGTTCACGCCGAGCCTGGGGTGCGGGAGCTGGAGGGGCCCATCGAGGGCCTGGCCTCCCCGGAGCTTCGGGCCATCGTCGCGCATGGCGGGCGGGAGCTCGGGGGGCACATCCTGAACGGGCCGGTCTTCGTCCAGGGGGCCAGGCCGGGGGATGCGCTCGAAGTGCGCATCCGCGAGGTGCGCCCCCGCTACGGCTGGGGCTTCAACGTCATCCGCCCGATGCTGGGGGGGCTGCCCGAGGATTTCCCCTACACCCGGCTGGCGGTGGTGAAGATCGACCTGGAGGGGGGCACGGGGGACTGGGGCGCCGGGGTCAAGGTGCCCCTCGCCCCCTTCTTCGGGAACATCGGGGTGGCCCCCCCGCCCGCGATGGGGCGCGTCGCCTCCGGGCCTGCGGGCGTCTGGGGGGGCAACCTCGACAACAAGGAGCTGGCGGCGGGCTCGACCCTCTACCTCCCCGTCTTCAACGAGGGGGCGCTCCTCTCCATCGGGGACGGGCACGGCTGCCAGGGGGACGGCGAGAGCTGCCTCTCGGCCCTGGAGACCGGCATGTCCGGCACCTTCGAGGTGATCCTCCGCAAGGACCTGAAGCTGAAGGTCCCCCGCGCCGAGACGCCGACCCACTACATCTTGATGGGCTTCGACCCGCTCCTCGACAACGCGGCCAAGATGGCCTTGCGGGAGACCATCGCGTTTCTTGGCGAGCTTCGCGGGATGAGCCGGGACGACGCCTACACCCTGTGCAGCCTGGCGGTGGACCTGCGGGTGACCCAGATCGTCAACGGGGTCAAGGGCGTCCGCCATGCTGCCCAAGGCGCTCTTCGCCTAGGAAGTTTCCCCTTCACCGGAGGAGCCGATGGCCCGCCACGAGCTCGCCGCCGGACCCGAAACCGTCCACTGGGGCTACTTCGACGCGCGCCTGAAGCCGGTCATGGCGATCGCGTCCGGCGACACCCTGGTCGTGCGCACCGAGTCGGGCCGCAAGGAACACGCGGACCAGGTGGGGGGCCGCGCCTCGGAGGCCCTGCGGGCCATCCACGCGAGGATCCCCCAGGGCCCGGGCCCCCACATGATGACGGGGCCCATCGAGGTGCGGGGGGCCAGGCCCGGCGACGCCCTCGAGGTCCGCATCCTGGACATCCAGCCGCGCTACGACTGGGGCTACAACCAGTTCCACCCCCTGGCGGGCGGGCTGCCGGAGGACTTCCCCTACACCGTCAAGCGCATCGTGGACATCGACCTCGAGCGCCGGACGGCGGACTGGGGCGCCGGGGTCAAGGTGCCCCTCGCCCCCTTCTTCGGGAACATCGGGGTGGCCCCCCCGCCCGCGATGGGCCAGGTCCCCTCCATGCCCCCCGGGGCCTGGGGCGGCAACCTGGACAACAAGGAGCTGGTGCCGGGCGCGGCCCTCTACCTCCCCGTCTTCAACGAGGGGGCGCTCCTCTCGGCCGGGGACGGGCACGGCTGCCAGGGGGACGGCGAGAGCTGCCTCACGGCGGTGGAGACGGGCCTCTCGGGCACCTTCGAGGTCCATCTGCGCAAGGACCTGAGGCTGAAGTCCCCCCGCGCCGAGACGGCGACCCACTACATCCTCATGGGCTTCGACCCCATCCTCGACAACGCGGCCAAGATGGCGCTCCGGGAGACCATCGCGTTCCTGGGCGAGCTGCGGGGGATGGGCCGGGACGACGCCTATACCCTGTGCAGCTTGGCGGTGGACCTGCGGGTG
>JACPCT010000091.1 GCA_016184445.1 Candidatus Tectimicrobiota bacterium
GAAATCGTAGGTGGGCATATCTCATCCTCTCCTTGCCGAAAGCACCTGCGCTCGTTCCACCAAGAGGGGAACCTGAAAAATCCAGACGATCCGGCGACCCAAACCCCGGCCAATCCCCAACTGGCCCTTCCCCTACCCTCAGAGGTTCGCGTTATCCTTTTGCCAGAAAATCACCCGGCGGCGGATCCCCGCCATGATGAGATGGAAGGCGATCCCCATGACCCCCAGGATGACCAGAACGGCGAACATGCCCGAGATGTCCATGTCGAAGTTCATCTGGAGGATGAGATAGCCCAGGCCGGCCTTGGCCCCCACGAACTCCCCCACGATCGCCCCCAGCACCGCGAGCACGATGCCCACGTTGAGCCCCGCGAAAATGTAGGGAAGCGCCTCCGGAAGCTGGACGAGCCGGAAGATCTTCCACCGCGAGGCCGCCAGGGAGCGCATGAGGTCGATCTTGTCCGGCGAGGTCGACTTCAGCCCCACGATGGTGTTCACCAGGATGGGGAAGAAAGCCACCAGCGCCGCGATCACCACCTTGCTCGCGACGCCGAACCCCACCCAGATGAGGAGGATGGGCGCGATGGCGATCTTGGGAAGCGTCTGGAAAGCCACGATGTAGGGATAGAGCGTCGCCTCGACGATGCGCACCTGGCTGATCACCGCGCCCATCAGGAAGGCGATGAAGGCGGCCAGGACATAGCCGAGCAGGATCTCCTGGAGCGTCACAAGGAAGCCGTGCCACAGAAGCCCGTTCGCGAAGCCCTGGAAAAGGGCAAACGTGATCGAGGAAGGAGAGGGGAGGATGAGCTCGCTCACCTTCAACCCCCGCACGATCGCTTCCCAGCCCCCCACTACCACGACGAAGACGAGCGGAATCAGGGCAATCTCCGGCTTCAGGCGGACCGCCCTGCCCGGATCCCGCGCGATGAGCCTCAGGGTCTCCGCTGTTTTCACGCGCGTCCTCTCAGGGCTTCGTGAAGGCCTTCGCCCGCTGGACGACGGCCGCCGCGTCGAACCGGTTGATCTCGGGGATCAGCTCGTCCGTGTAGAAGCGGTTCACCTCCATCTTCCGCTTCACCAAGCCCGAAATCAGCAGGTACTCCTGGAATTCACCCATCTTGTCCTTGGGCACGTCGCCGTAGCGCCCGGTGCCGAAGGCGTTCTTGGACTGAATGCCCTTGCGGACCGAGATCACCTTGGCCTCCCGCCTCACGGCCTCATCGGTGACTCCCCCGCGCGGGGAGCTCTGGGAATAGACCTTCCAGTGGATGCGGACGGCCGCCTCGGGGTTCGTCTCCTGGAAGAGCTGGGCCTTGGCCAGGCCCCGCGCCATGCCGATGAGCATCTTCCGGCGCTTCGTCAGGTTCTCGCGCTTGGTGGTCATGCTGCCGGCCAGGTGGTAGCGGGCGCGGGGATCCGAGACGACCTTGGTGAAGCGGATCCCTTCGCTCTCCATCTTCGCGTAGGCCTCATCCCACAGGGAGAGCGCATTCACCTGCTTGGACTTGACCGCCGCCGCGGCCCGGCCGCCCACGCCCACCTCGATGACGTCGGCGTCCACGCCGGCCTTGAGGCCCGCCTGGGCCAGCAGCGTGCGGATGTAGTTGTTCCCGCCGCTCGCGAAGCTGGAGACGCCGATGGTCTTCCCCTTCAGGTCTTTGATCTCCTTCAGCCCGCTTCCCTCGGGGAAGGCGATGCCGAAGATGTCCCCCCGCAGCGAGGTGTAGAAGATGACGAGATCCTCGCCCTTCTGGACCGCAGTGATGGCGGTGCCGGGGTTGGCGCTGGTCAGATCGGCCTTCCCGCCGATCACGAGCTGGACGGCCGCCGCCGCTCCCCGGTTCGTGACGACCTCGACGTCGAGCCCCTCTTCCTTCCAATAGCCCAGGTAGGTCGGGAGGGAGCTGGCGATGGCGAAGCTGGCCGAGAGCGCGGGGAGCGCGTGGGCGAGCACCACCTTCTCCGCCGCCCGCGCGAAGGGCGCCGGCAAACTCACCCCCGCGGACAGAAGGAACGCAAAAACCCATCTGAACTGGATCATGACAATCTCCTCTTCGGTGGGAGCCGGCCGAAGGGCCTCCTCCGTCAACCTGGAATCTGAACACCTGTATTATGCCACAGGATCCCGATCCGTTCCCGCACGGTCCTAGTCGAAAGCCCCGCCCGCGCTCAGGAGCTGGCGGATGTGCATGGTCAGGCGGCCGAACTCCAGCGTGGCCATGAACTCAAGGGGACGGGGCCGGGAGTGGTTCACCTCGATGACCTCGGCGACGCGGCCGGGCCGCGGGGTCATCACCACCACCCGGTCCCCCAGGAAGACCGCCTCGGGGATGCTGTGGGTGATGAAGAAAACCGTCTTCCGGCTATCGAGCCAGATGCGCTGAAGCTCGAGGTTCATCTGCTCCCGGGTCATGGCGTCGAGCGCGCCGAAGGGCTCGTCCATCAGGAGGACCGCCGGGTCATGGACGAGGGCCCGGGTGATGGCCACGCGCTGCTGCATCCCCCCCGAAAGCTCGAAGGGGTATTTGCCCTCGAAACCCTTCAGGCCAACCAGATCGAGCAGCGCGAGAGCGCGCGGGAGATAGATCGCGCGATCGAGGTCCTGCACGTCGGCGGGGAGGAGAGCGTTGTCCAGCACCGTCCGCCAGGGGAGCATCACCGCGTCCTGGAACACCACGCCGATGTCGCGCCGGGGGCCTTCGATGGGGGTGCCGCGCAGGCTCACTTCGCCCTCGGACTTCGGAAGGAGCCCCGCGAAGATCTTGAGGAGGGTGCTCTTGCCGCAGCCGCTCGGGCCGACGACCGCGAGCAGCTCCCCTTCCCGGATCTCCAGCCCGATCCGGTCGAGCGCCTTGACCGTTCCCCCCTCGAGGGTGTCGTAGATCTTCGAGAGGCTCTGGCAGACGATGACGGGCCCGGCCAACGAAAACGCTCCCATGAACCGGGACTACAGGCTTTTCGTCAACCTAACAGACCGACAGGGCAAGTCAAGGCGGCTGGCGGTCCTCAAGCGTTCCGCAGCCGCTCGAGCGGGACGACCGCCTCCGCCTCGATCTCCACCAGGAAATCCGGATCCGCGAGGCGCGAAACGCCGAGCAGGGTGCTGGGAGGCAGCGGAGGGGCGAAATACTCGAAGCGCACGCCCTGGCAGCGGAAGTACTCGGACACGTCCACGGTGTAGGTGACCGTCCGCACCACGTCCCGGAAGCCCGCCCCCACGTGCTCGAGGCCCGCGCGGATGGACTCGCACACCCGCCGGATCTGGGCGGCCATGTCGCCCTTGCCCACCAATTCGCCGTCCGGCCGGGCGGACACCTGCCCGGCGAGAATGATGCGGGCATGGTCCGAGGCCTTGACGACCGTCACGGAGGAGTAGATGGGCTTCCCGCTGATGGCCCGGCAAAACATCCCGGGAGGCCAGAGATGGATGAGTTCGATCATGGGACCTCTCCTCTCCGAAGGGGTGTCCATACCAGTTGCCGGCTCACCCTAGCACAGATCCATTTCCGCCGGCGCGGTTCGCACTTGCGCCGGGCGGGCGGCAGGAATAGGGTTCCTCCATCAAGAGCGGTGCCCGCGCCGCGCCATCCGCGAAGTCCGCTCCGGCGGACGCTCAGACAGGGGAAGGCCCGACATGCCTCACGCCGCGTGGAAGAAGTGCGTCCGCCACCTCAACCCCCAGCGCCTGCGCGAGACCCTGATGGAGATGGTGGACATCCCCAGCCCCACCGGCCGGGAGAGGGAGATGGCCCGCTACCTGGCCGGCCGGCTCGGGCGCGCGGGGTTCCGCACCGGCCTCCAGGAAGTCAGCGAGGGCCGCCCCAACGCCGTCGGGACGCTGGCCGGTGCGGGCGACGGCCGGAACCTCCTGATCACGGGCCACATGGACACCTCCTACGACGGCGACGAGGACTACCTCTCGGGCGAGGGCTTCAAGGCCAAGGCCGTCCACCGCAACGGCTGGATCTGGGGCCTGGGGGCGAACAACATGAAGAGCGGCCTCGCCTCGGCCCTCGTGGCCGTCGAGGCGGTGGCGAAGGAAAGCGTCCCCTTGCGGGGGGACCTCACCTACGCCGGGGTGGTGGGAGAGATCGAGAAGGCGCCCGTCGAGGAGTTCCAGGGCGTCTCCTTCGCGGGCTACGGCACCGGGAGCCGCTATCTCGTCCTCCACGGCGTCACGAGCGACTGCGTCATCCTGGCCGAACCTACGGATCTCTGCGTCTCCAACGCCAACCTGGGGGTGCTCTGGGCGAAGATCACCGCCCGGGGCACGGTCAGCCACAGCGTCTTCACCAAGCACCCGGGCATCCAGAACGCCATCCGCGCCATCCACCGCATCCAGGCCGCGATTGAGAAGTGGGCCCCCTCCTACGAGTCGCGCCACGAGTGCATGGGCCAGCACCCGAACGTGACCATCGCCTCGGTGCGCGGGGGTCTGCCCTGGCGCCTCTCGCGGAACCCCACCGAGGCGAGCCTCTACCTCGACATCCGCACCGTGCCGGGCCAACCGCCCGAGGACGTGAAGCGCGAGCTGCGCGCCGTGCTGCGGAAAGCGGCCGAGGAGGGCGGAGAGGCCGATCTGAGCTTCTACATCTACGACCCGGGCACCCTGCTCGACCCGAAGCATCCCCTCGTGGACGCCATGCTGCGCGCCCACAAGCTGGCGCTGGGCAAGGCCTCCCCCCTCACCATCCGGCGGCCCGCCGCCGACTCCACCCACTTCAACCACTACGAGCTCCCCTGCGTGTGCTACGGCCCCGGCGGGCGGATGCACCCAGGCGCGAAGAAGAAGGGCCTCATGCACGCCGTGGGCGAGCACGTCTCGGTCGAGAACCTCGTCGCGGCGGCCAAGGTCTACGTGGCCGCCATCCTGGACATCTGCGGCAAGCCCGCCCGGCGGAGCCCCCGGACCTCTTAGGAGGAAGCCCCGATGCCTCACCCGCCCTTTCCCCCAGGCGCCACGCTCCACATCGAGGACTGCCCCCGCCGCGTCCGGGCGGTCTTCGGCGGGGAAACCATCGCCGACAGCCGGCGCGTGAAGCTCATGCTCGAGCGGGGCCACCGGCCGGTGTACTACTTCCCCCGCGCGGACGTCCGGCTGGAGCGCCTCGCCCGCACGGCCCACTCCACCCACTGACCCTGCAAGGGGGATGCGTCCTACTGGACGCTCGCGGCCGGGGGCCGGACCGCCGAGAACGCCGTCTGGAGCTACGAGAACCCGCTGGAGGAAGCCGCCGCCGTCGGCGGCCATCTCGCCTTCTACTGGGACCGCATGGACGCCTGGTACGAGGAGGAGGAGGAGATCTTCGTCCATCCCCGCAACCCCTACGTGCGGGTGGACGTCATCGAAAGCGCGCGCGAGGTGAAGGTCCTCCTGGGCGGGGCCGTGCTGGCCGAGACGCGGAGGCCCCGCTTGATCTTCGAGACGGGGCTTCCGGCGCGCTGCTACATCCCCAAGGAGGACGTGCGCATGGGCCTCCTCTCCCCCAGCGGGACGCGCACCCGCTGCCCCTACAAGGGGGCCGCCTCCTACTGGAGCGCCGAGGCGGGCGGCAAGCGCGTCGAGGACATCGCCTGGAGCTATGAGGATCCCATCGCCGAGTGCCCGCGCATCCGGGGGCTCATCTGCTTCTACCCGGAGCGGGTGGACAGCCTCTCGGTGGACGGGGAGGAGACGGGCGGGCGCCCCTGAGGAGGCGGAATACGCCGTTTGCGCCCCTCCCGCGGAGAGGGTAGGGTAAGGTAAAGAAGTTCACGCGAATTTCGCTGGTCCACGCGGGGGACACATCATCCTTGGAGAGTAGGGATGGCCAAGGCCTCTAACAAGCGGAAATTCCCGCGTTTCCCCATCAACTTCGTCCTATTTCCCGTTCTGATCAACGCCCCCGGCCTGACCGATCTCACCCTCGACCCCCACGACATCAGCATGGGGGGGTTCAAGGTCCTCCTGCCCGAGGAGCCCGTCGTGGGCAGCACGTTCACCTCCACGATCGAGCTCCGGGGAAAGATTTACAACGAATGCAAGGTGCGGGTGGCCTGGACCCACAAGAACAACACCCAGCCTCCCACCTGGTCCACCGGGCTGGCTCTTCTCGTTCCCGACCCCAGGAAGGAAGAATTCGAGGGGCGCCTGACTCAGGTGCTGACCGACATCGGGAAGACGCCCGATGGAGCGGCTTCCTCCAATGGGGACTGAGAAAGTCACCAAGCCCGACGCCGAGTGGCGCGCCCAGCTCACCTCCGAACAGTACCAGGTCGCGCGCCAGGGGGGCACGGAGCGGGCCTTCACGGGCGAGTACTGGGACTGCCACGAGAAGGGCCTCTACCGCTGCGTCTGCTGCGGGTCGGAGCTCTTCCGCTCCTCCGAGAAGTTCGACTCTGGCACCGGCTGGCCGAGCTTCTGGTCCCCCGCCCAGGAGGAGAGCATCGCCGCCCACGAGGACCTGAGCCACGGCATGCGGCGCATCGAGGTCCGCTGCGCCCGTTGCGACGCCCACCTCGGGCACGTCTTCCCGGACGGTCCCCCGCCCACGGGCATGCGCTTCTGCATCAACTCGGCCTCGCTGTCCCTCGATAAACAGTAGGCAGCGGCCTCAGCGCCCGTCGAAGAGGCGCTCGACCGCCCGGGCGAGCTGGCCGAGGTTGCCCACCTCGTGCAGGGCGTCGCAGTGGGGCGCGTAGGCGGGCATGTCGGAGTCCCCGGTCCCCCACAGGTGGGGCGCCTCGGGGTTCATCCACACGAGCCGGCGGGCCCGGCCCTTGAGGGCCTCGACGCAGTCCAGGCGGGGATCGTTGAAGTTGTTCCGCCCGTCCCCCAGGACGATGACCGTCGTCCGCCGGTCGACGTGGCCCATGTGATCCCGGCAAAGCATGGCGAGCGAGGCCCCCAGGTCCGTGTTGTAGGAGCCCGGCGGCAGCGCCCGCAGCACCCGCGCCACCGCCTTCTGGGGGCGGTTCTCCTCGAACCAGTGCGAGATGTCCACCAGCCGGTCGATGAAGGCGTAGCTGCGCGCCCGGGCGACCTGGTCCTGCATCTCGTAGATCAGGGTGAGCATGAACTCGGCGCAGTGGCGCACCGAGGTGGACACGTCGCACAGCAGCACCAGCTTGGGCTTGAGCACCCGCCGCTTGCGGCGAAGCTCCAGCGGCACCCCCCCGTAGCGCAGGTTCGCCCGCATGGTGCCCCGCATGTCGATGCGGCCCTTCCGCGACCGGCGGTGGCGCAGGGCGGCGCGGCTGCGCAGGCGCGCGGCCAGGCGGCGCACCTCCTCGCGCAGCCGGTCGATCTCGCGCTCCCCCAGCCCCCGGAAGGGCAGGTCCATCACCTCGTCGAGCGGGGGCTGCTTCTCGTACTCCTCCCGCATCCGCCTGGCGATGGAGGAGCCCACCTCGCGGCGGATCTGATCCTCGAGCGCCTCGCGGTTGACGCCCGCCGCCTCGGCCAGCCGCTCGAGCGCCTCGCGGCCCATCCCCCGGGCGGCCAGCTCGGCCAGGAGCTCCAGGAGGGCCCGCATCATCTCCTCGAGGCCGAGCGCCCGCTTCATCCGGCTCTCCATCCACGGGGCCTGGCTGGGCCGGCCGGCCATGGGGAGCCCCGCCTCGCGGCCCAGGCCGTCCATCTCCTCGCGCGAGAGCGGCCGCCCCTTCAACAGGTGCTCCAGGAGCTTCCGGAGGGCCTCGGGGCCGAGCGTCTCGGCGAGCTTCTGGAGGGCCTCCCGTAGCGTCTCGGCGTCCTCCCCCCCCATCCCGCCGAGGGCGTCGTCCATCGGGGGGGGCTCCTCCGCCCCGAAGAACAAGGGGAAGAGGCGCTCGAAGGGCGGGATGTGGTGCTCTTCCTTCACGAGGGTGAGCCGCAGGGCGTTGCGGAACTCCTCGCGGTCGGCGACGCCCACCTGGGAGGCGGCCCGGAAGGCGTCCTCGCTCTCGGCGAGGGAGACCCGCACGCCCGAGGCGCGCAGGGCGTGGACGAAGTCCACCATCCGCCGGTCCACGGCCTACTCCTCGGGGCGGCCGAGGCTCCCCCGGAAGGGATCCTCGAAGCGGTGGTCCCGGCCCCTGCGGCGGCGGCGCGGGGAGGGAGGCCACTCGTTCTCGTCGTCTTCCCCGGCCTCGTGGCGGCCGGCCCCCTGGCGGCGGAGCGCCTCGGCGGCCATGCCCCTGGAGCGCTCGGCCTCGGAGGCCCGGCGGGCGCGCAGGACGTCCTGCTCGTGCTTGAGGAGGACGGTGAGGGTCGAGTCCAGGGTGGCCTCGTCCAGGCGCTTGACGTTCAGCATGACCAGCGCCTTCGCCCAGTCGAGCGTCTCGCTCACGCTGGGGTGCTTCTTGAGGTCCATCTGGCGCAGGCGCTGGACGAAGGCGACCGCCTCCTTGGCCAGCTCGTCGGCCAGGCCGGGCACCTTGAGGCGGACCACCTCCAGCTCGGCCTCGGCGGAGGGGTAGCCGATGAACAGGTAGAGGCAGCGGCGCTTGAGGGCCTCCGAGAGCTCCCGCGTGTTGTTCGAGGTGAGGACGACCGCCGGGGGCTTGGGCGCCCGGATGGTGCCGACCTCGGGGATGGACACCTGGAAGTCGCTCAGCACCTCGAGCAGGAAGGCCTCGAACTCGGCGTCGGAGCGATCGATCTCGTCCACCAGGAGCAGGGTGGGCTCCTTGGCCCGGATGGCGCGCAGCAGGGGCCGGGAAAGGAGGAAGCGCTCGGAGAAGAAGACGTCCTCCTCCTGGGCGACGCGGTCGGCCGCCTCGCCCAGGGTGGCGGCGCTGGCCAGCACCTGCTGGAGCTTGTCGCGCAGGAGCTGGGTGTAGAGCATCTGCTTGCCGTACTCCCACTCGTAGAGGGCCTTCGCCTCGTCGAGCCCCTCGTAGCACTGGAGGCGGATGAGGCTCCGCCCCGTGGCCGAGGCCCACACCTTCGCCAGCTCCGTCTTCCCCACCCCGGCGGGCCCCTCGACCAGCACCGGCTTCCCCATCCCCTCCGCCAGGAAAAGGGCGGTGCAGATCTCGCGCGTGGCGATGTAGCTCTGCCCGGCGAGGGAGGTGCGGACGTTCTCGGCGGATGGGAACATGGCCACCTCAACGGGGATTCTGGGGGAGCGGCACGGCCAATGTAGCACACCGTCCCCGGGGGCCCAACAAAGGGGCGCGGGCTCCCCCTCTCTCCGCGGGAAGAAGAAAAAAATCCAAACGCGCGGAAGCCCCCGCTCCTTCCATGCCACCTCCGGGGAAAAACCGGGCACCACCCTTCATTGCTTTCAATCGCCCGCAAGACCCACCGCCCGCGATTTTTCCCGCCGGAAAGCACCGGAGGCGCACGCGTCCCCCCAAAAATGGCATTATTTCCCGTTAATAACCGTGACACCCCGGGGAAAGACAAAAATCCCCCTCAATTCCATCAATAGCCGCGGCAGCCTCCCCCTCCGCGCCCCGCGCTTTTTTCACCGAAAACCGCTGAAACCAGGTGAACACTCCCGCG
>JACPCT010000452.1 GCA_016184445.1 Candidatus Tectimicrobiota bacterium
GCCTTCTTCCGCCGGCCTGCCCGGGGGGCCCAGCCGGGGTGGCGGAGGGTGTTCGGTGTTTTTCGGCGGATTTCAGCGGAAAAATCGCGTGTTGCCTAGTGGGGGCTGCCGTTGTCCTTGTTCCGGGTGCCGGCGCCCTTTTGCATCAGGATGACGAGCAGGAAGAGGATGTTGAAGCCCTGAATGAGGAGGAGGAGGGCATCCACCGTGCGGCCGTTCCGCAGGACGAGGGCCGAGATGCCCAGCGAGGCGGCCACCAGGAAGATGAAGAAGACGGTCTGCCGCCGCGAGAGCCCCACGTCCACCAGCTTGTGGTGGATGTGATCGCGCCCGACGTACTCCAGCCACTCGCGCACCGAGGACACCTTGCCCGAGACGACGCGGGAGACCGTGATGAAGGTCGTGTCGAAGATGAGCACCCCCAGGATCAGCATGGGCATGGCGAAGGCCTTGATGGGGTCGTTCACGTCCCAGGTGCCCAGCACCCCGAGGGAGGCGAGGGTGAAGCCGATGAAGGTGCTCCCGGCGTCCCCCAGGAAGATGGCCGCCGGCTTGCCGGCGCGGAGGTTGTAGGGCAGGAAGCCCAGGCACCCCCCCATGAGCCCCAGGCTCAGGAACATGAGGAAGGGCTGGTCGGTCTGCAGCGCCGTGATCCCGATGAAGAGCGAGGCGATGGCGCCCAGCCCCGAGGCCAGGCCGTCCATGCCGTCCAGGAAGTTGAGGGCGTTCGAGATCCCGATGAGCCAGAGGAAGGTGAGGAAGATCTCCACGGCGTCCTCGAGGAGCCCCGGCGGGAAGAAGGAGAGCCGCACGCCCGAGTAGACCACGATGGCGCAGGCGAGGAGCTGGGCCGCCATCTTCACCGTGGCGCGGACGCGGCGCATGTCGTCCCACGCCCCCACGATCAGGATGATCGCCGACGCGGCGGCCACGCCCGTCGCCTCGGGCGAGTGGAGGTTGTTCACGAAGACGGAGAAGGCGAAGCCGAAGAAGACGGCCAGGCCGCCCAGGAGGGGGGTGGGGGCGCCGTGGATCTTGCGCGCGTCGGGAACGTCGACCACCTTCAGCCGGAGGGCCAGCGCCCGGACGATGGGCGTGGTGAGGAACGAGGCGGGCCGCGAGACGGCGGGCACGTAGAGCCAGCGGTGGCCGTGATCCTTCATCCAGCCGCGCACCTGGGGCATCAGGATGAAGCCCAGGATGATGAAGGCGGCGCCGTAGAGGTAGGCGTAGGAGAAGCCGGAGTCTTCCGTCTGTTCCGCGTTGTCCGTCATGGATGGCCCCAGCCCCGGCAGAGCGAGCGAACCGCGTCCATGATCCGTTCGATCTCCTCCTCCGTCAAGGAAGGGTAGATGGGCAAGGAGAGATGGCGCGCCCAGGCTTCCTCGGCGCCCGGGAAGCCCGTCTCGCCCAGGAGGCGGTGGAGGGGCAGGTGGACGGGCCGCCGCGCCGTGATCCCCTTCGCCTCGAGCGCCCTGGCCGCCTCCTCCACGGCTCCCGCGCCCGGCTGGCGGGCGCGATCCTCCGGGAGGCGGACGACGTACCGGTGGAAGATGTGACGGCCCCCGGCCGGCTCTTGGGGGAGGCCCAGGGGGGTCCCGGCGAGCCCTTCGGCGTAGCGGGCGGCGATGGCCCGGCGGCGGGCGATGAATCCTTCGTAGCGGGAGAGCTGGACGAGGCCGACGGCCGCCTGGAGGTCGGTCAGCTTGTAGTTCCAGCGGGGGGCCAGGTCGTCCCGCTCGTCGTAGTCCCGCGCGTCCCGCACCCGGCCCAGCAGGGCCCCGTCGTCGCCCAGCACCATGCCGCCCTCGCCCGCCGCGAGGGGCTTGGTCGCGTAGAAGCTGCAGATGGAGAGGAGGCCGGAGCGGCCCGCCGGTCCCTCGGGGCGGGCGGCCCCGAGCGCCTGGGCCAGGTCCTCCACGGCGGGGACGCCCAGGGCGGCGATGTCCGCCGCCTCGGCCGGCCCCGAACAAGTGGGTGACGACGACGGCGCGGGCCCCCTCGGCCGCCGCGCCCACGGTCTCGGGGGTGGGGTTGCCCGTGACGGGGTCCACGTCGCACAGGCGGGGCCGGGCCCCGAGGTGGCGGACGGCGTGGACGAGGGCCGGGCAGTTGTAGCTCGGTACCACCACCGCGTCGCCCGGGCGGACCTCCATCGCGAGAAGGGCGAGCTGGAGGGCCGCCGTGCCGCTGCTCACCGCCGCGCCGCCGGCCCGGCCGGCGTAGCGGGCCACGGCTTCCTCGAAGGCGGCGACGCGGGGGCCCTGGGCGATCTGGCCGGAGCGCACCGCGTCGGCGGCGGCGCGGGCTTCCTCCTCGCCCAGCGTGGGCCGGGAGTGGGGGATCAGGGGGGAAGGCGGCATGCGGCGCTCAGGGCTCGAGGAAGAGGCGCGCCGAGCGGAAGGCCTCCGCGGCGGGGACGCGGCCCTGGGTGCCCCGGAAGACGGCCGTGGCGCGGGCCATCTCGAGGACGTTGGTATTGGGGATGTTCGTCTTCTGGACCTGGGAGGCGTGGGCCTCGAGGGCGCGCATCTTCTTGTCGAGGGCGGCGCGGATGTCCACGAAGATCGTCGGCTGGAACTCCATCGTGGTCGGGCCCTCGTAGAAGAGCAGGTTGGGCACGTAGCGCGCCGCCGAGAGGACGGCCGTATGGACGGTCCGGTGGTCCTGGTGGGTCTCGTGCCCGTGGTGGACGAAGATCATCTGCGGCTGGACTTTCCGGAGGACATCCTCCAGGAAGGAGATGAACTCGCGGGTGAGGGGCACGCGGGTGTCCTCGTAGCCGCCGAGGATGAGCTCGGCGGCGCCCAGGATGTCCGCTGCGCCCTGCGCCTCCTTCTGGCGCACGGTGGGGACGCCCCCCTGCTCCCCGCCCGTGATCACCAGCATGGTGACCCGGTGCCCCGCCCCGGTGTAGCGGGCGAGCGTGCCCCCGCAGCCGAACTCGATGTCGTCCGGATGGGCTCCGATCGCGAGGATGTTCATGGCCGCTCCTTCCGCCCGGCCCGCGCTCAGCGCCGGATGAAGACGGGGTTCGTCATGATGTGGTTGCGCCGGTCCACCTGAATGTCGAGCCGGTAGTAGAAGCGCTTGAAGGGCATGTTGTCGTTGTCGGCGTATTCCACCTTGAGCGGCGTGGAGCCCTCGAAGGCCTGGATCACCTTCCCCATCCGGATGAGCTGGGCCTTCACCTTCACGGGGCTTCCGTCCTGCGTGCCCACCTCGAAGCGGATCTGGGGGGGACCCTGGAACTGAACCTCCGCGCCGTAGCTGCCCGAGGCCTTGCCGTCGGGCGAGGAGACGCGGAAGTCGTTCATCTGGAGGCGGGAGGGCGTGTATCCCCGGACCACGTAGAAGCGGCCGTTCACCAGGGCGCGGAAGAAGGCGTCCTCCGAGGCTTCCTCCAGGAAGAAGACGTTCTGGATGTCGGTCAGCCGCCTCCGCCCGCTGAATTCGTTCTCGCTGTGGAAGTCCAGCCCGCCGTAGCCCCAGACGGGCCGCGGGCGCAGGCCGTTGACGTAGCCCACCAGGTACTGGTCCCAGTGCTGGCCCGGGAGGCTGGCCTTGAAGGCGTCCTCGTAGATGGCGTCGAAGCCCCAGAAGTTGACCGTCTCGTGGAGCACCTGGGTGTAGGGCGGGGTGCTCATGGCCACCCGCTCGGCCTTCTCGCGGGCGAGCAGGGAGCCCTGGTGGGCCCAGAGGGCGAAGCCTCCGTTCTCCTCGGTGTAGTTGATGATCTCCTGGTAGGGGCGCATGCCCCGGGGGCCGAGGTAGGGGCTGAAGGGGCTCGATTTGAAGGGGTGGGCGTCGATGGCGCCCAGCACGCTGAAGAGCAGGAAGACGGCCCCCACCCACCGGATCCATCCCCGGTAGATCAGCAGGGAGAGGGAGAGGAGGATGCCGCCCAGGTAGAGCAGCCAGCCGGGCAGCAGGAGCGAGAAGTAGCGGGTGCTGAGCCCGTTGTTGGGGACGGGGAGCTTCTTCACCGCCTGGCGGCCCATCCCGAGCAGGAGGATGTGGCGCCGCCAGTCGTGGATCGTGAGGTTGCCGGTGAGGGGGTTGCCCGTCGCGTAGTAGAAGGGGGCGCTCTCGATCCCCGGGATGATGACCATGCCCGGGTTCTCCCGCTGGAGCTTCTCGATGGTGTTGTAGTACTCGTCCACCCCGAT
>JACPCT010000415.1 GCA_016184445.1 Candidatus Tectimicrobiota bacterium
GAGGAGGGGACATGGAGTCCCTCCGCCTCGCCGCCCTGCGGGTGCGGGCCCGGCGGACCGAGGGCGTCCCCCAGGCGGACGTGCCCGCCCGCTAGGCCGGCGTGAAGGCCAGGATGGCGGCCGCCGCCAGGGCGAGCCCCGCCGTCTTGCGCGGCGTCAGGCGCTCGCCCATCCAGAAGGTGGCCAGCAGGGCGCTCACCACGAAGCTGAGCTGGCCGATGGGGGTGACCACGCTCGCCTCCCCCTCCCGGAAGGCGGCGACCAGCGCCGTCAGCCCTCCCAACAGGCAGACCCCCGTCACCAGCGCGTGCGCCCACCCCGCCCGGGAGAAGCGCGGCCCGCCCTGGCTCACGCGGGCGTAGCCGAAAGCGATGAAGATGAAGAACGTCCCCTGGCTGTGGAGGAGCATGGCCGGGGCGACCCCCGCCGCCGCGCCGAGCTTGTAGACGATGTTCAGGAAGCCCACCGAGGCCATCGCCCCGAGCGCCCAGAGGATGGAGGCGGGCCGCACGCTGGCGATCCCCCCGTTCCCCCGGCCGAAGTCCGAGAGCAAGAAGATCGAGGCGGCCGCCAGGAGGAAGCCCGCCCCCTTCCGGAGGGTCATCGGCTCGCCCAGGAAGAGGATGGCCGCCAGCGCCGTCACGGCGAAGCTGATCCGGTAGATGGGGGTGGTCACGCTCGCCTGGCCGAGGGAGACGCTGCGCATGAAGGCCCAGAGCCCGAGGAAGGTGAGGAGCCCCGCCGCCGCCCCCAGGAGGGTGGGCGCCGTCCAGGCGTAGGCCCCTTGCAGGTAGGCCCAGAGGCCCGTCGCCGGGACGAAGAAGCACGCCTGGGAGCTGGTCATGGTGCCGGGGCTGATGCCCCGCCGGACGGCCCGGCCATAGACGAAATCGGCCACGCCCACCAGGACCATGGCCACCAGGGCGAGGCGGATGTAGGGGGGGACCATGGCCTTCCTTCTTGATGGGGAAAGGGCCCTTTCGCCGGGCGCGGGCCGGGGCACCATAGCCGGTCGGCCCCGTCTCCGCCAAGGCGGGCCGGGCTCCCGCGCGGGTTCCGCCTTTCGGAACGAGGGCTTTTTTGCTATATTCCTAAAAGCCCGCCTGGCCGCCCCCGTTTCTCAAGGTGAGACACGCATGGTCCGTATGATCGACCTCATCAAGCGCTCGGGAGGAGGGGAGGAGGAGCCCGATCGGCGCCCGAAAGAGGCCCTCCCGGAGGAGGGCCCCCTGCGCTTCCCCTCCCCCGCGGATTTCACCCGGGAAAGCTCCGCGCCGGCCTCTCCCTCCCGCCAGACGGCGCCGCCCCCGGCCCCGCCCGCTCCCTCGCGGGGGGAGAAGGGCTCGCTCCTGGGGGGTGAGCTCGAAGAGACCGGCGGGGGGGGGATCCGGACCCCCCGGAACCTCGGCGTCAAGCAGCGCTACTGCCCCTACGCCGGCGGCAAGGTGAAGCGCGAGAGCGTGCAGGACTTTCCCGCGGCGTCCAACGTCTGCTACGCCCAGGAATCCCAGGAGCGGAAGCTCCTGCGCACCTACAACCTTCCCTACGCCGCCGTCTCGGCGCAGCGCCAGCGGGAGTTCTGCCTGTCGTCCTCCTACGGCCGCTGCCCCATCTTCCAGGCCAAGGAGAAGGGATCGCAGGGGTAGGCTCGTCCCGGCCTCCGGGTCCTCCCCTCGCGCCCAGGGAAGCTCTCCGTTGCTGGCCCTCTGGTTCGGCGAACACGGACAGCTCCCCGTTGCTGGCCCTCTGGTTCGGCGAACACGGACTCTCGCTGCGGGAGGTTCCCGAGCCCCGCCCCGGCCCGGGGGAGGCGCTGGTACGGGTGCGCCTGGCGGGGATCTGCGCGACCGACCTGGAGATCCTCAAGGGCTACATGGGTTTCCGGGGCGTCCCGGGCCACGAGTTCGTCGGGGTGGTGGAGGGCCCCGCGGGGCATCCGCTCCGGGGCCGGCGGGTGGTGGGGGAGATCAACTGCGGCTGCGGCGCGTGCGCGCTGTGCCGGGGCGGGCTCGAGCGCCATTGCCCGGCGCGCACCGTGCTCGGCATCCTGGGCCGCGACGGGGCCTTCGCCGGGCGCCTCGCGCTGCCCGGCCGGAACCTCCACGAAGTGCCCGGCGGAGTGGCGGAGGAGGCCGCTGTCTTCTGCGTGCCCCTCGCGGCTTGCTTCGAGCCCCTGGAGCAGCGGCCCGAGCTGGCGCGGCGGCGCGTCCTCGTCCTGGGGGACGGCCGCCTGGGCCTGCTCCAGGCCCAGGTGCTCCGGGAGGCGGGGGCGGAGGTGGCGGTCCTGGGCCGCCACCCCGCGAAGCTCGCGCTGCTGGAGGGCCTGGGCATCTCCCTCTTCACCGATCCGGCCGAGGCGGCTGCTGGAGGGCGGTGGCCCGCCGTGGTCGAGGCCACGGGCTCGGCCGGGGGCTTCGGCCTGGCGTTCTCCCTCGTGGCGCCGCGGGGGCTCCTCGTCCTCAAGAGCACGGTGGCGGGGGCGGCGGCCCTGAACCTGGCGCCGGCGGTGATCGGCGAGGTCGAGGTGCTGGGCTCGCGCTGCGGGCCCTTCGGGCCCGCCCTGGCCGCCCTGGCGTCGGGGCGCATCCGGACGGCCCCGATGGTCCATGCCCGCTTCCCTCTGGCGAGGGGGCTTGAGGCGCTGGGCCGGGCCGGGGAAAAAGGGACGCTCAAGGTTCTCCTGGCGCCCTGAGGGCGGCCCCCAGAAGGGGGCGCGGCTTGGCGGCCCTCCCCGGGTCGTGACAGAATGGCCCGACGCTGGCGGGATGCTCCGATGGCTTGGGTCCTTTTCGATCGATTCCGCCGGGGGCGGGTGGCCCTGCTCCCGGCCGTGCTGGCCGCCCTCCTCGCCGGGAGCGCGGGGCCCTCCCCTGCGGCCCAGCCCGGCCCGCCGGTGGGCCCCTATGAAAAGCAGCGGGTGGAGCGGCTCGTCTCCCACCTCAAGCGCCTGCAGCGGTCCGAGGACTGGATCTTCGTGCGCAAGCTCTTCTCGAGCGACCGATCGGTCCAGCTCCGGGCCCTGGCCAACTGCCCGCCGCCCGAGAACGAGTGGCCCTGGTACCTCTCCTCCCGCCACATGGAGGAGTACCGCTTCTCGGTGGACTTCGTCCCCGTCAGCATGGACGCCGACCCCGAGGAGGAGACCCTCATCGTCATCCAGTCCGGTCCCGGCGAGGTCAATTACGTCACCTTCTGCCTTCTCGACGACGTGAAGCGGGGGCGGGCGCCCATCGCCTCCTACAGCGAGATCAGCCGCAACCGGCCCATCACCTTCCAGCTGGTCAACCTGACCGGGGAGGGCGGGAACGAGTTGCTCGTCTTCACCCGCGAGGACAACGGCGGCCGGCCCTCCGACGCCGTGCGCGTCATCAAGCTGGCCAAGAGCCGCCGCTTCGAGATGGTCTGGTTCGCCCGCCTGCAGGAGCTCTACCGCTGGCCCGCCCGGCCGGATCCCCGCGGCGCCGGCCGGATGGTCGAGCGGCTGGAGCAGTTCCGCGCCAAGGTGCGCCTCCAATTCGACGGGCCCAAGAGCGCCGCCACCCTCATCCTCAGGGGAGAGCGCGAGCTGGAGGAGGTCGTCTCCTCCCCGCCGGGGAACGGGCCGGTCAGCCACAAGTCGCTCCAGACGTTCCCCTTTGAAGAGCGCTGGCGCTGGGACGATCGCCTCTCCCAGTTCGTCCGCGTCCCGCAGTCTCCCTGAGGGGAGCTTCGCCGGGGGTTTCCCCGCGCAAGCGCCCGGGAGGGACGAGAGCCGATGACGCCGCCGCGCCCCGTCATGCTGATCGTTCTGGATGGCTGGGGCCTCCGCGAGGAGCGGGCCCACAACGCCGTCGCCCTCGCGCCGGGCCATCGAGGACGGCGGCTTCGACCGCAACCCCTCCCTGCTCGGGGCAGTGCGCGCCGCGAGGCAGGGCGGCGGGGCGCTCCACCTGATCGGGCTGGTCTCGGACGGAGGGGTGCACAGCCACCAGGACCACGGGGTGGCCGTCGCCCGCCTGGCCCGGCGCGAGGGGGCCGAGCGCATCTTCGCCCACGCTTTCACCGACGGCCGCGACACCCCGCCCCGCTCCGGGCTGGGCTTCGTCGAGCGCTTCGCCGCCGACCTGCGGAGGGAAGCCGCGGGCCGCGTCGCCACGGTGATGGGCCGCTACTACGCGATGGATCGCGACAGGCGCTGGGAGCGCACCCAGCGCGCCTACCGGGCGCTGGTGGCGGGGGAGGGCATCCCCGCCGCGGACCCTCTCTCCGCCATCCGGGACTCCTACGCCAAGGACGTGACGGACGAGTTCATCGAGCCGCGCGTCGTCCAGGCGGATGGCGCTCCCCTCGCCCGCATCCAGGCGGGGGACGCTGTCGTGTGCTTCAACTTCCGCTCGGACCGCGCGCGCCAGATCACCCGCGCCCTGGCCGTCGCGCCCTTCGACGGCTTCGACGCGGCGGGGCGGCCCGCGGTCCACTACGCCTGCATGACGGAGTACGACGAGACCTTCGGCCTGCCGATCGCGTTTCCGCTCGAGAGCCGGACAGGCCTCTTCTGCCACGCCCTGGCCGCGGCGGGGAGGACCTGCCTCCGGGTGGCGGAGACGGAGAAGTACCCCCACGTCACCTTCTTCTTCAACGGCGGGGTGGAGGAGCCCCCCCCGGGCGAGCGGCGCATCATGATCCCCTCGCCCAAGGTCGCGACCTACGACCTCCAGCCCGAGATGAGCGCCGAGAGGGTCACCCAGGCCGTCCTCAAGGCCCTGGCGGAGGGGGTGGACGACGCCGCCGTCGTCAACTTCGCCAACCCGGACATGGTGGGCCACACCGGGGTCGAGGCGGCGGCCGTCCGCGCGGTCGAGACGGTGGACGCCTGCCTGGGCCGGGTGCTGGCGGCGCTCGGGGCCGGGGGAGGGGCCGCCGCCGTCACCGCCGACCACGGCAACTGCGAGCAGATGTGGGACGAGGAGAACCAGAGCCCCCACACCGCCCACACCCTGAACGACACCCCCTGCATCCTCGCCGCCCCGGGTTTCACGGGTCCCCTGCGGCCGGGCGGGGCGCTCTGCGACGTGGCCCCCACCCTGCTGGGGCTGATGGGGCTCGCGCCCACCGCCGAGATGACGGGCCGGGACCTCCGCCTCCCATGAGCGCCGCCGTGGACTCCCCCGTCCCCGACTTCACGGCCGTTGAGGCGATGTACCTGCGGGAGATCGAGGGTCTCACCGACGCCCAGCTCGACTGGGAGGAGCTCCTCCAGGAATGGTCGCGGTGGAGCATCCGCCGCCAGGTCAGCCACGTCGCCCTCGCCTACTTCTTCTGGTTCGCCAAGATGTGGGGGAAGACGCTCTGGCCCGGCGCCCCCCCGCCCGACCCGGTGGACTTCAAGAAGGCGCTCGTCTACGACCGGCGGCTGGACGAGGAGAAGTACTGGCGGCTGGAGGACCTACTGCCCAAGTTCTCCGAGGCCATCGGCTTCGCGCGCCGCGCGGCCGAGGGAAGGATGCCCGGGGAGTTGCGCTCCCTCGCCCTGACGCGCACCTTCCCGCCCGATCTCAAAATGGGACAGACCGACCTGCCGGTGTATAGATTTTGGTCCTATGTGTCCACGTTCCACGATGCGGGCGTCACCCAGCACACGGAGGACGAGACCACCTTCACCTTCACCCTGGAGGGAATGCTGCGCCACATGCACTGGGAGGCGATGGTGCACCTGCGCACCATCCAGCGGCTGAAGGCCGCCCAGGGGCTGCCTCCCGCCGCCCCCCTGCGGCGCGAGGGATATTTGC
>JACPCT010000416.1 GCA_016184445.1 Candidatus Tectimicrobiota bacterium
TGATGGGCCCCCAGGTCTTCCCCGCCTTGTCCATCAAGCTCAGGCGCACACGGTAGGCCTCGAAGTCTCCCGTCTCGCCCGCCGGGGCCACGCCCTGGGACTCGATCTCGTCTGCGATCCCCAGGAACTCCCCGACCCGGCCCTCGTTCGCTGGCTTGCCCGCGGGTCTCTCCATCACCCAGTTGTCCCCCGCGCGGCGCACCGCCGCCTCCCGCCCGTCCGGGAAGCGGACCTCGATGCGGGCGATGTCCTCGAGCTTCTCGACCCGCACCAGCCGGCGCTCGCTCAGGTAGAAACCCGTGCGGAGGATCTTCTGCACGTCCCGCTCGCCGAAGGCGAAGAGGCGCTTCTCGCCGTCCAGGCGGCCGTAGGCCTTGCCCCCCCGGAGGGGCCCGAGGACGAAGCTCTTCTTCTCCTCCGGGCCATCCTTCTTCTTCTTGAGCCAGACGGTCACGCGGCGGAGGGCGCCCTTCCCGGCGAGGCCGTACTTGTCCAGATCCTCGCCCGGGGCGTCCACGAACTCGACGGCGTTGGCCCACTTGATGTCCCACATCACGTCGTCGATGTGCTTGTGGCGCCCCTCCAGCTTGGCCTCCTTGCCCCCGGCGGGGGTGAGGCCTATCTCCCACTTGCGCTTGTCGAGGCGGCGGACGTCCACCGTCTCCTCCGGCGTCTCGATCTTGAGGCGGGTGATGTGATCCACGTCATAGTCCACCATCACCTTGCGGCGGACCTTGAAGGGATCGGCGGGGATGTCCTGGTTCACTTTCTCGGAGACCAGGAAGACCGGCCCTCCCGAGAGGCGGCGCCCGTAGTAGTAGGTCTTCTTGACCTTCTTCCCCTGCTCCTCTTCTTCCAGCACCGTGGAGTCGCCGAGGAGGAGGCCGTCGGCCGGCTTGGCCTTCAGGTCGGTGTAGAGCTGGACCACCTGGCGGGCCGGGGCGAGCCCGTACTTGGCGAGATCCTTGGGATCCTCCTCGACGAAGCGGTGCGCCTTCTCCCACCGCAGGATAGAAGCGATCCCCTCCGACTCCACCGAGTCGGCCCGGTCCTGGATCGGGGCGGTCAGCTCCCACGTGTCCTTGTCCTGGCGGACCACCGTGAAGGGGGTCTTGCCCCGGGGCTCGACGACGATCTTCTTCACCTTCTCCGCGTCGAGGTTGACGATGCTCCGGTCCCGCATGTTGAAGACGCGGTGGTTGAAGGGTGAGTAGTCGTTCAGTGGCAGGGTGAACACGCCCCCGTCCTTCACCGAGGCGTAGCGGAACTCGCGCGTAGGGGTGAGGTCGCCCAGGCTCAGCACCACGTCGTCCTGCCCCTTGAAGCCGAAGGTGAGCTTCAGGTAGGGGTTGTTCAGGCCGAACTCGGCGATGCCGGCGCCGCTCCCGACGCGCTTCTCCTCCTTCATCGCGGCGGCCGCCTTGAGCAGGCGCTCGATCGCCTCCTCGTCCACGGCGGCGTCCACCGGCTTGACGAAGCGCCAGCCCTTCTCCGTCCGGATCATCTGGTAGGGCTCTTCCTTCCGGTCCACGGAGATGCGCATCAAGCTCTTCGTGTCAATCCCCTTGAGGACCTTGAGCGTGCGCTCCTCGCGCTCCCTCTTCTCGGAGGCCCACTTCACGTCGTAGAGGTAGTAGGCCCCCCCCGCGACGGCCAGGATCAGCAAAAGCGCGAGATTCTTGCGAGGATTCACCGCAGCTGCCTTCTCCGGACGTAGACGGCGGCGCCCGCCAGGAAGATGAACAGCGGGATCGCCCACACGGTGAGCAGGCGGACGAACATGCTCTCGCCGTCCCCGAGGAAGAGGGGCTCCCCGATCCGGCGCTTGGGCAGGATAGAGATGAGCTCCTGCTCGCCGCCCAGCCAGTTCACAGCATTGAGGACGAGGTTGCCGTTGCCCTGGGCGCCGATGAAGGCGTCGCTGGCCACGTCGGCGTCGCCGAAGACCACGACCCGCGCCTCCTTCGCCTTCTCTTCCTTCGCGGCGGGCGCGGGCTTGGGCTCTCCCTCCTTCTTGGCCTGGGCCTCCCCGGCGGCGAGGGTTTCGAGCGAGACCGTGACCGCCGCGGCGAGGGGGACGGGCCCCTCCTTCTTCTCCTTGGGGTCAAAGACGATCTTGCCGTCCTGCATGCCCAGGCGGGTGACGGTGAAGCTGCCCTGTCCCGTCCGCACCAGCTCCTCGGCCGTGATGCCCCGCTTGGGGTCCGTCTTGCCCGCCACCCTGCGGGAGGTGGGGAAGACGGTGGCTCGAGGAGCGCCGTGAAGCGCCCGCGCGGGCTGTCGGGCTCAAGGAAGACGAGCAGCCTCCCTCCCCGCCGGATGAACGCCTCGAGCGCCTGGACTTCGGGCTCTTCCAGGTCCTTCTTGGGGGAGGCGATGACCACGATGTTCGCGTCCTGGGGAACGTCCTTCTGCCGCAGGAGCAGGAGGTCGTCCAGGCGGTAGTTGTCGTCCCGCATCCCCGTGGCGAGTGTGGAGAGTGCCTCCCGCCCCGTGCCGGCGTAGGGCCGCTCGCCGTGGCCGGTCACGAAGTAAACCTTCTTCTGCTCGCTCTGGATGGTCTTGAGGATGGCGTTGGCGACGGCGTTCTCGGAGAGATCGTAGATCTTCTCCGAGCGGAAAGTCTTCTTCTCCTCTTCCTTCTTCGCATCCTCTTTCTTCGCCGGCGGGCCCGCGGCGGGGGCCGCGGCCTTCGCCTCCTCCTTCTTCGCCGCCTGGGCGCTCTCCTTGGCCTCCTCGAAATTGTGCACCACGACGACGGTGCCGTAGGCATCCACGTCGTAGCGCTTGGCCAGGCGGGGGTTGGCGTCCAGGTCCACGAAGCGGTAGGTCACCTCCTTCGTCCGGTGGGCGTACTGCTGCAGGATGTCCTCGACCTGGGTGCGGTCGAGGGTGCGGACGAAGGCGATGAACTCGATGCGCCTCTTCTCGCGGGTGAGGCGGTCCAGCAGCTGGACCGTCTTGGGCGAGAGGCTGAAGAACTTGCCCGGCGTCACGTCCCAGCGCTTGTAGTGCTTGACCGAGAAGAGCTCCACCACCGCCAGGATGCCCGTCACGATGAGGATCATCGCGGCGACCTGGATGCCGGCGCGGGTGGCGCGGAGCCGCATCCCCCCCCTCAGCCCCGCCCGCGAGGCCCAGACCACGTAGCCCAGCAGGATGACCCCCAGCCCGCCCGCGGCGTAGCCCCAGTAGGGGGCGCCCGCGAACGGCTCCCTGGAGAGGAAGCCCATGATCCCCACCACCAGGAGGGCGGCCGCGGTGATGAAGCCGTACAGATTGCGGTTATCCACGTCTTACGCCCTCCA
>JACPCT010000411.1 GCA_016184445.1 Candidatus Tectimicrobiota bacterium
CCGCTACAGCGACGGGCTCCACCAGGCCCTCGAGGCCAAGGAGGGGGTCAAGATCCAGGAGGAGAACGTCACCCTCGCCACCATCACCTTCCAGAACTATTTCCGCCTCTACGGCAAGCTCGCCGGCATGACCGTCACCGCAGACACCGAGGCCTCTGAGTTCAACCAGATCTACAAGCTCGACGCCGCCGTCATCCCGACGAACCGCACCCTCATCCGCACCGAGTACCCCGATCTCGTCTACCGCACCGAGCGCGAGAAGCTTGCCGCCGTGGTCGAGGAGATCGCCGACTGGTACAGGCAAGGCCGTCCCGTCCTGGTCGGCACCATCAGCATCGATAAGAGCGAGAAGCTCGCAGCCCTCCTCAAGCGCCACGGCGTGCCCCACCACGTACTCAACGCCAAGCAGCACGAGCGCGAAGCCGAGATCATCGCTCAGGCCGGCCGCCTCAAGTCCGTCACCATCTCGACGAACATGGCGGGCCGGGGCACCGACATCCTCCTTGGCGGGAACCCCGAATTCCTCGCCGCGGCCGCCGCCGGCTTGGCGGGAACCCCGAATTCCTCGCCGCGGCCGCCGCCGGCGCCCACGAGGGGCCTGAGTACGAGGCGGCCGTCGAGAAGTTCCGCGCCCTGTGCGCCGCCGAGCACGATGAGGTGGTGGCCCTCGGCGGCCTCCACGTGCTCGGGACCGAGCGGCACGAGAGCCGCCGCATAGACAACCAGCTGCGTGGCCGCGCCGGCCGCCAGGGGGACCCTGGCAGCTCGCGCTTCTACCTCTCCCTCGAGGACGACCTGCTGCGCATCTTCGGCTCCGACCGCATCAAGGGCATCATGGAGAAGCTCGGGATGGAGGAGGGCGTCCCCATCGAGGCCCGGATGGTCACCCGCGCCATCGAGAATGCCCAGAAGCGCGTCGAGGCCCACCATTTCGAGATGCGCAAGCACTTGCTCGAGTACGATGACGTGCTGAACAAGCAGCGGGAGGTGATCTACTCCCTGCGGCGCGCCATCCTAGAGGGGAGCGACATCGGCGAGCGCGTCCAGGAGACGGCGGACGGGCTGCTCGACGTCCTCCTGGATCTCCACCTGCCGGGGGCGGAGCACTTCGAGGAGTGGGACCTGCAGTCCTTCGCGGCCGCCTTCGAGCACCAGTATGGCGTCTCCGGCCGCGCCGAGGGGCGCAAGCTTCTCTTCGAGAAGCCTCCCTGCACCATCGACGTGGAGGACGAGCCACGGGACGTGGTGGCCGAGCGGCTGCACGGGGTCGTCCAGGAAGCGTTCAAGGCGAAGTACTCCCGCTTCGAGGAGAGCGTCGTCCACGACCTGGAGCGCATCGTCTACATCCAGGTGCTCGACGCCCAGTGGAAGGAGCACCTGACCGGCATCGAGCACTTGAAGGAAGGCATCGGCCTGCGCGGCTACGCCCAGGTGAACCCTCTCAACGAGTACAAGAAGGAGGCCTTCGCGCTCTTCGAGGCCCTGAACGACCGGATCGACTCCGAGGCCATCCAGTACCTCTACCGGCTGGACGTCTCCCAGGAGCGCGTTCAGGTCGAGGAACCGGAACCCGACAAGGAGCTCATCTACTCCCACGCGAGCGCCTCCGGGTTCGGCGGAGACGGAGGCAACGGGGCGGCGCCGGCCGCCGCTCCCGTCCGCCGCAAAACGCCCAAGGTGGGACGCAACGACCCATGCCCATGCGGCAGCGGGAAAAAGTACAAGCATTGCCACGGCCGGTGAGCCGCCTCGCTTCCCTGGCGCTCCTGGGAGCGCTGCTTCTCCCGGGCTGCGCGGGAGGGAGCGGGCCCGCCGCCCCCGCCGCCCAGGGGGCCATCCCCAGCGGCGGCTTCGTGGTGGCGGGAGTGGTCCGCGAGCCGGGGGGGTTCCCCATCGGCGGGGTGCCCGTCCAGGCCTTCGCCTCTCCGCGGCCGCTCGCGGCGGACCCCCGCCTCGACCGCCAGGGCCTCTCCTCGCTGGGCGAGACCAGCACGGCGGCGGACGGCACCTACCGCCTCTCCTTCCTCCTCCCGACGGGTCCCGCGCGCTACTACGTGAGCTTCTACGCTCCCGGCCGCTTCGACGAGGTGCGCTATGCCCGGCCCCCGCGGGCCGAGTTCACCCAGATGGTGAAGCCGGGCGGGCACTGGGTGTTCGACCTGACCATCCCCTTCCATGGTGCCTGGCCGAAGGTGCAGGAGGTACTCAAGGCCTACTCCAAGGACTCGGACAAGGCCCGCATCATCCGCGGCTACGGGATCGCCGATGAGGTCCGCGTCAAGCCGGGCGAGCCGGGGGCGGAGGTGTGGTGGTACTATGGCCGGGGGAAGAGCTTCACCTTCCGGGGGGACGCCCTCGAGGGGGAGACCACCTTCAACCCCGTCCTGAAATGAATTCCCGCCTCATCCGCAGGAGGACGCCGCCTTGCAGTTCGGCCTGATGCTCCGGGGCCAGTTCCCCATGACGGACGACATGCACCTGCGCCTCCGGGAGATGCTGGAGCAGGTGCGCACCGCCCAGAAGCTGGGCTACGACTCCATCACCAAGGGCCAGCACTTCAGCGGCCACCCCTTCCAGGGGCCCCAGCAGCTCCCCTTCCTCGCGATGGTTGCCGCCGCGGCGCCGGGGCTGCGGCTGAACGCGGGCATCATCCTGCTCTCCCTCCACAAGCCCCTCGACCTGGCCGAGACCCTCGCCACCATCGACGTGGC
>JACPCT010000412.1 GCA_016184445.1 Candidatus Tectimicrobiota bacterium
GAAGGGCCGGCGGGAGGCCTGGAGGGGGGCCGGCGGGGAGGAGCCGGGGCGCGGCGGGCGGGCACCAGCCGCCGCCCGGGCCCGGCCGGGGGGAGCGCCTGGGGCCCCTGGCCCCCGGGGGGCCGCCGGGGGGCGAAGGGGGGCCGTGCCGAGACGGGGTTCCGGCGGGGTGCGCATGGAGCGTAGGTCCTCCTCAGTCCGGGTTGACCGATCCCTGTCGAATGTCCCGCGCGGGGCCATCGCCGCTCACGGGCGCGGAGGCCACCGGGGGCAGCCAAAATTCTGTACCATACGGTGCGGGATGGGCAACAGGGCGGGCCGGGCCCAGGCCCCATCAGGGAGGTGGCCGAAGGTGAGAGACGGGGGGGCGTTTCGGCTGGTGCTGGTGACGGCGGGGACGGAGGAGGAGGGCGCGCGGATCGCCCGCGCCCTGGTGGAGGAGGGCCTGGCGGCCTGCGCGAACATCGTGCCGCGCGTGCGCAGCATCTACCGCTGGAAGGGTGGGGTGCAGGACGAGCCCGAGAGCCTCCTCCTCATCAAGACGACGGCCGCCCGGCTCGAGGCCCTCTCGGCCCGGGTGGGGGAGTTGCACAGCTACACCGTGCCCGAGACCATCGCCCTGGCGCTGGACCGGGGGCGCGAGAGCTACCTGGACTGGGTGGCGGAGGCCTGCGGGGGCCCCTAGGGGTTGAATCCCGGAGCCATTCGGCGGAGGATGACGGCCGGAAGGCGCGGGGGGGACGGCGCGGAGCGAAGAAATTGAGAACGCCCCCTACTCAGGAACGGGAAAGCAGGTCTCAAGCCATGAAGCTGGGAATCTTGACGGGCGGAGGCGACTGCCCGGGCCTCAACTGCGTGATCCGCGCCGTGACGGTGGTGAACGTCAACCGGGGCACGCAGACCATCGGGGTCCGCCGGGGCTGGCGCGGTTTCCTCGACGGCGACTTCTGCGAGATCACCCCCGCCATGGTCGCCGGCATCCACACCCTTGGCGGCACCATCCTGGGCAGCTCGCGCGCCAACCCGACCAGCGACCCCGGCCTCTTGGCCCGCCTCAAGCAGACCTGGCACGAGGCCGGCCTCGACGGCCTCATCGCCGTTGGGGGAGACGACACCCTGAGCGTGGCCGAGGCCGTCCGCCAGGAGGGCCTCAAGGTCATCAGCGTCCCCAAGACCATCGACAACGACATCGGCCGCACCGACTACTCCTTCGGCTTCCACACCGCCGTCGGCGTCATCGTGGACGCCATGGACCGGCTCCGGACCACAGCCGAGGCCCACGACCGCATCATCGTCCTCGAGGCCATGGGCCGGCACTCGGGCTGGCTGGCCACCTACGCGGGCATCGCGGGCGGGGCCGACCTCATCCTCGTGCCCGAGAGGCCCTTCGACCTCGGCGAGGTGGCCGCCATCCTCCAGGCGCGCTTCGCCCGGGGACGCCACTTCGCCTGCGTGGTGGTGGCCGAGGGGGCCAAGCCCAAGGGCTTCGACAAGTTCATCACCCGCAGCAAGGAGGTGGACGAGTTCGGCCACGTCCAGCTCGGGGGCGTCGGGGAGTGGCTCGCCCAGGAGATCCACAAGCGCCTGGGCAAGGACCCGTGCCCTTCGACCGGGTGCTGGCCACCCGCCTGGGGGTGCGGGCCGCCGAGCTCGCCCACGAGGGCGTCTGGGGGGTGATGGTCGCCCTGCGGGGGCTCGACATCGTGACCATCCCCCTGAGCGAGGTGAACGGGGTGGTGAACGAGCTGCGCGGGGACTTCTATCAGGTGGCGGAGCTCTTCTTCGGGTAGATTGCCGTTTACTTCTGTTGACATGCTTTTCCTCGCGGGATAAATTGCTCCCCATTCTTTTGGTCAATCGATCCCCGGGGAGGCTGGGCATGCAGTGTCCCCGCTGCCAGGCCGAGAACCCCTCGCAGGCGAAATTTTGTCTTGAGTGCGGCGCCCGCCTCGCCCTCGCGTGCGCCGGGTGCGGAACCGAGCTGCCCGCCGGGGCAAAGTTCTGCCTGGAGTGCGGGCAACCGGTCGCCTCGGCGTCCGCTGTCGCCGCCCGCTTCGCCTCCCCTGAATCCTACACCCCCAAATACCTGGCCGAGCGGATCCTGACTTCGAAGACGGCACTTGAGGGCGAGCGCAAGCAGGTCACCGTCCTCTTCGCCGACTTGAAGGGCTCGATGGAATTGCTCGCCGACCGGGATCCGGAGGACGCCAGAACGCTCCTGGACGCCGTCCTCACCCGGATGATGGAGGCCGTTCACCGCTTCGAGGGGGTGGTGAACAACCTCATGGGTGACGGGCTCATGGCGATCTTCGGCGCCCCCCTGGCGCACGAGGACCACGCCCTCAGGGCCTGCTACGCGGCCCTCGCCCTCCAGAGCGCCATGCGCGCCTACGCCGAGGAGGCCCTCCGGACCCATGGGGTGCGGGTGCAGGCCCGGGTGGGCCTGAACTCGGGCGAGGTCGTGGTGCGCAGCATCGGGGGGGACCTGCGGATGGACTACGCGGCCATCGGGCAGACCACCCACCTGGCCGCCCGGATGGAGCAGCTCGCCCCGCCGGGGAGCATCCAGATGACGGCGGGGACGCTGCGCCTCGCCGAGGGGTTCGTCCAGGCCGAGCCCTTGGGCCCGGTGCCCGTCAAGGGGCTGGTGGAGCCCGTCGAGGTCTTCGAGCTGAAGGGGGCGACCTCGGGGAGGACGCGCTTTCAGGCGGCCACGGGGGGGAGGCTCACCCGCTTCGTGGGCAGGGAAAGCGAGCTTGAGACCCTTCAGAGAACCTTGGACAAGGCGGAGGGCGGTCACGGTCAGGTGCTGGCCGCGATTGGGGAGGCGGGGGTGGGGAAGTCGCGCCTGTTTTGGGAGTTCACGCGATCCCATCGGACAAAAGGCTGGCTCGTCCTGGAGAGCGGCTCGGTCTCCTACGGCAAGGCCGCTGCCTACCAGCCGCTCATCGCCTTCCTCAAGGGCTACTGCGGGATCGAGGAGGGGGACGACGCGCGAAAGATCCGGGAGAAAGTCACGGGCAAGATTCTCACCCTCGATCAAGCGCTTGCACCGGTCATCCCGCCGCTCCTCTCCCTGATGGAGGTGCCGGTGCAGGATTCCGAGTGGCAGGGGCTCGATCCCGCCCTGCGCCGCCAGCGCACGCTGGAGGGGGTGAAGGGACTCCTTCTCCGGGAGGCGAAGGTCCAGCCCCTCTGCCTGGTCTTTGAGGATCTTCACTGGATTGACACAGAGACCCAGGCCTTCCTCGATACCTTGGTGGAGAGCCTCCCCGGCGCGCGCGTCCTCCTCCTGGCCAACTACCGGCCCGGCTACCAGCACGCCTGGGGGGGCAAGACGTATTTCGCCCAAAGCCGGTTGGACCCCCTCCCCGCCGGGAGCGCCGAGGAGCTTTTGGAGACCCTCTTGGGAAAGGGCGCCGGTCTCGCGCCCCTCAAGCAGCTTCTCATCCAGCGGGCGGAGGGCAACCCCTTCTTCCTGGAGGAGAGCGTCCGGACCCTGGTGGAAACGGGGGTGCTCTCGGGAGGACCGGGCGACTATCGTCCCGTGAAGGAAATCTCGGTGGTCCAGGTGCCCGCCGCGGTGCAGGCCGTTCTCGCCGCGCGCATGGACCGACTCCCGCCCGAGGAGAAACGCCTTCTCCAGACGGCCTCGGTGGTGGGGACCCACGGAGTTTTTGTACGAAGCCAGCCTCTTCCCCGAACGGGAGTTCACCTTCAAGCACGCGCTGACCCACGAGGTGGCCTACGGGAGCCTGGTGGGGGAGAGAAAAAGGGCCTTCCATTCCGCCCTTGTTCAAGTCATCGAGCAGCGGGGAAGCCACCGCCTTGGGGAATTCCATGAGCGTCTTGCCCATCACGCTTTTCGCGGGGGACTGTGGGATAAGGCCCATTTCTATCTGTATGAATCCGCGATGAAAATGAGGGCCAGGGCGGCCAACCGGGAGGCGGCCAGGAATTTCGATGAAGCGCTGGACGCCCTCGATCATCTTCCTCCAGACGAGGCGAATCTCAAGAAAAAGATCGACATCAGATTCGAAATCCGGAACTCGCTTCAATATCTGGGCGAATTCGAGAAAATCAAGAAAAACCTCGACGAAACCCTCCCCCTGGCGGAGGAACTGGGCGAACCCACGAGACTCGGGAAGCTGTATTCATTCCTGTGCAGTTACTACCTCAGAATTGGCCGCTCCGAATTCGCGAGACAATGGGGTGAACGGGGTCTTGACCTGGCCCGGAGATCGGGGGACGAAACCTCTCAAGTCGTCGCCCATTATTTCCTGGGCCAGTGCTGCCAGATCCCCGGAAAGTACTTGCAGGCCATAGAGCATTTGAAGAAGGCCGAATCGTTCACCCGGGGTGAAAATGTCGGCAATCGCTTTGGGATGGCCAACCCGGCCTCGATCCTCATTCGAAGCGAACTCGTCCCCGCGCTCGCGGAGATCGGGGAATTCGAAGAGGCGATATCCGAAGGAAAGGAGGCGGTTCGAATTGCAACAGCGCTGGAGCACCGTATCGGGCATGTTCTCGCCTATTTTGGAACGGGGAGCCTCTTCCTCCGCAAGGGAGATTTCCAAAAGGCGATTGATGTTCTTGAGAAGGGACTTTCCATCGTCCGTGAAACCCATTCCTTCCTTTGGCTCCCGGGGGCAAGCTCCGCACTTGGCTATGCATACGGCCTCGCCGGAAACACCCAAGAGGCCCTTTCACTGCTTGAAGAAGCGGTTCATGTGGCGGAGTCCATGAATTTTCTCCGTTGGCAGCCATTGAGAGTGGCTTGGCTGGCGGAGATTCATCTCCTTGCGGGTGAAACAGGGAAGGCAGTCGCCCTCGCGGCAAGCGCGTTGAATCAAGCGCGCGATCAAGAGGAGTGGGGAAGTCATGCCCGGGCGCTCCGCCTCCTCGGCGAAATACACTCGCATCCGGATTCATTTGATTCCGAAAAGGCCGAGACCCACTACCGCCGGGCCCTCGCCCTCGCCGAAGAGCTCGGCATGCGCCCCCTCCAGGCGCATTGCCACGCAGGACTGGGAAGGCTCTGCCAGAAAACAGGCCGGGAGGAAGAAGCCCGGACAGAGCTCGATCAGGCGGTCGAGATGTATCGTGATATGGGGATGGATTTCTTTTTGAGGCAAGCCGAGGCGGCGCTGGCGGGGTGAGGCCCGCCCCTCCTACAGCAGCGGCAGGTAGCTCGTGAGCTCGTAGTCGGAGACG
>JACPCT010000413.1:0-1667 GCA_016184445.1 Candidatus Tectimicrobiota bacterium
CCCCCAGGCGCGGGGCCCCATCAACTGCCCGCTGGAGGGCGAGGGGCGCGCCTTCCTGGCCCGGCTCGTCTCCCCGCTGCTCATGCGCCTGGCGGAGGATCCCGCCCGGCTGGAGAGCATATCCCTCAACGACGGCGCCTGCCGGGCGCTAGAGGTCCGGCTGCCGGGCCCGGGCACCTTGGTGACGCCGCGCTTCCCGGCGCCGACGGGCCTCCGCATCCTCACCCTGGGCCGCCTCCTCTCGGCCTTCGGCGAGGCCCTCTTCCGGGCGACAGCGGGCAAGACACCGGCCAGTTTCGACAATCTGCGCGTGTGGAGCCTGGGTGGCTGGGACACCCGGGGCGCCTTCCACCTCTTCCGCGAGGCCCCGGGGGCCGGGACGGGGGCCTCCCCCCTGGGGGATGGAGGCTCGGCTGTCCCCCCCATCAACGGGAGCGGAGGGCTGCCTGTCGAGCTGATCGAGGCCCGCTACCCCCTGCGGGTGGAGTCCGCCGGCCTGGTGCGGGACTCGGGCGGGGCGGGCGCCCGCCGGGGCGGCCTCGGGGTGTTCCGCGAGTACCGGCTCCTCCTGGAGGGAAACCTCTCCAGCGGGGTGTCCTGCAGCGGTGCGGGCCCCTCGGGCGGCTGCGGCGGCCAAGCCGGCGGCCCCTGCCGCCTGACGCTCTCCGAGGGGAGGAAGAAGGCCCAGACCGTGCCCCCGGTGGCGTCTTCCCATCCGTTCTCCCCGGGCAGCCTCCTCCGCGTGGAGACGCCGGGAGGCGGGGGGTGGGGCGACCCGAAGGAGCGCGACCCCGAGGCCGTGCGCCTCGACGTCCTGCGCGGCTACGTCTCGCCGGAAGCGGCGCGGGATCTCTTCGGCGTCGGGCTCGGGAAGGATCCCGATTTCCCCCACGACCCCGAGCAAACCCGCAAGCTGCGCGCCAAGAAGCGGTAGCCGGATCTCCCCCTTCGGCTCCGACCGCGCCCCGAAGGGCGAATCCGCCACATGATCTGCAAACCCTTGACGTTTCAGGCCCATGCCCTATATTCGGGGAAGGAAGTCTCCGTCGCCTCGTCTTCTAACCAGGAGCCATCGTCATGAGGGCAATCCGGGCCAGCGCCCTGCTCATCTCTCTTCTAATCGCCGCCGGCTGCGGAGGCCCGTTGGTCCGGGACGTCCCCGTCTCCCTCCGGTACACGCCGGTCCTCGGGAAACTCCCCCCCGCGGCCGCCCGGACGGTGGTGATCGGGGTCTTCCGGGACGCCCGCCAAGGAAAGCCGGAGGGGATCGTGGGCGAGCGCGTGCACTTCACGCGGGAGACCGACCGCTTCAAGCCCAAGGAAGGAGTCGCCGGGACGACGGCCGCCGTCGTGGAGGGCTACTTCGCCAAGCGCGGCACCCGGATCGACCGCTCGCGCTGGGACGGCGCCCCCGCCGACCTCTGGAACCAGCGCGGGGACCTGGCCATCTCGGGCCGGGTGATCCAGATGTGGTTCGCGGCCACGGACTATGCCACCCGGGGAGAGGCGTCCAGCATCATCCGGCTGGAGATCGTCGCGGGCTCCCCCAAGAGCGGCACCATCATCACCAAGACCATCCAGATCGAACCCGCCAAGAAGAGCAACCTTTTCTTTGAGACCCGCCAGATCGAGGAGTGGCTGAGCGAGTCCCTCTCGGAGGCCATCGA
>JACPCT010000413.1:1678-3888 GCA_016184445.1 Candidatus Tectimicrobiota bacterium
CCCGCCAAGAAGAGCAACCTTTTCTTTGAGACCCGCCAGATCGAGGAGTGGCTGAGCGAGTCCCTCTCGGAGGCCATCGAGCGGGTCCTGCGCGAGCTGGAGCGCCGCCTCGTGGGCTAGCCCCTATCGGATGGGCCGCTCCGAGATTGCATCGTCCGCGGGTATCCGATACTATCTCGCCAAGGGGGGGCTTCCCGGCCCCCGCCTTTTTCCGGCCTGGCCCTTCCGGTGACGGTGCGAGCGCTTTGATCTTCGGGGGATGGAGGAGTCCTCATCATGGCGATTCGAGTCGGAATCAACGGTTTTGGCCGTATCGGGCGCAACCTGTTCCGGGCCGGGGTGGGCGACCCCAACCTCGAGTTCGTAGCCGTCAACGACATCACCAGCCCTGAAACCCTGGCCCACCTGCTCAAGTTCGACTCCGTGCACGGCCGCTTCGAGGGCAAGGTCGAGGCGAAGGAGGGCGCGATCGTCGTGAACGGCAAGACCATCAAAGTCCTCGCCGAGCGCGACCCGGAGAAGCTCCCCTGGGGGCAGCTCGGGGTCCAGGTGGTGGTCGAGAGCACGGGCCGCTTCACCAAGCGCGCGGACGCCGAGAAACACCTCAAGGCGGGGGCGAGGAAGGTGATCATCTCCGCTCCCGCCAAGGACGAGGACATCACCATCGTCCTCGGCGTCAACGACGACAAGTACGACTCCGCCAAGCACAACATCATCTCCAACGCGAGCTGCACCACCAACTGCCTCGCCCCCGTGGCCAAGGTCCTGCACCAGAAGTTCGGCATCCGCCGCGGGCTGATGACCACCACCCACTCCTACACGAACGACCAGCGGATCCTCGACCTGCCCCATGAGGATCTGCGGCGGGCCCGCTCCGCGGCGGTGAGCATGATCCCCACGACGACGGGAGCGGCCAAGGCCGTCGCCCTGGTGCTTCCCGCGCTCAAGGGGAAGCTGGACGGCATGGCCATGCGCGTGCCCACCCAGGACGTCTCCATCGTGGATCTGGTGGCCGAGGTGGACAAGGACGTGACCGCCGAAGAGGTCAACGCCGCCTTCAGGGAAGCCGCGGGCGGCGCGCTCAAGGGCATCCTCGAAGTGACGGACGAGCCCCTCGTCTCCGTGGACTTCATCGGCTCCCCCGCCTCCTCCATCGTGGATGGCCTCTCCACCAAGGTCCTGGAGAAGAGGATGGTGAAGGTGCTATCCTGGTACGACAACGAGTGGGGCTTCTCCTGCCGGATGGTGGACATGATCAAGAAAGTGGGCCGGGGCCTCTAGGCCGGGCCCGCCGCGGCGGGGGAAAACTGAATGGGCAACATCACGAGCGCGATCGAGAACGGCGTCTCCAAGCTGACCATCGAGGACGTGGAGGTCGCCGGGAAGCGGGTGATCCTCCGCGTGGACTTCAACGTCCCCCTGGACGATCAGGGGAACATCACCGACGACACCCGTATCCGCGCCGTCCTGCCCACCATCAACTACCTCCTGGACGAGGGGGCGAGGGTGCTCGTCGCCTCCCACCTGGGGCGCCCCAAGGGCAAGCGGGATCCCAAGTACTCCCTCGCCCCCGCCGCCAAGCGCCTGAGCCGGCTCCTGGAGAAGGACTGCCCCCTCGCCCCGGACTGCATCGGCCCGGAGACGAAGGCGGAGGCGGACGCGATGAAGGCGGGGAGAGTCCTCGTCCTCGAGAACCTGCGCTTCCACGAGGGCGAGGAGAAGAACGCCGACGGCTTCGCCCGGGAGCTCGCCGCTCTCGGCGAGGTCTACGTCAGCGACGCCTTCGGCAACGCCCACCGGAACCACGCTTCCATGTCGGCCATCACCCGGTTCCTCCAGCCCGCCGCCGCCGGCTACCTCATGATGAAGGAGGTCAACTACCTCAGCCGCGCGGTGAACAACCCCATGCGGCCGGTGGTGGCCATCCTGGGCGGCGCCAAGGCGGGCACCAAGATCGGGATCATCGAGCGCCTCCTCACCAAGATGGACAAGATCATCATCGGCGGCAGCATGGCCGGCACCTTCCAGAAGGCCCTGGGCTACGAGATGGGCAACAGCCTGGTGGAGGACAACCTCATCGACACCACCCGCGCCATCATGCAGAAGGCCAAGGAGCGGGGGGTGCGCATCTACCTCCCCTGCGACTACGTGGTGGCGGACAAGTTCGAGGCCTCGGCCGAGACCAAGGTGGTCCCGGCCCAGGAGGTCCC
>JACPCT010000414.1 GCA_016184445.1 Candidatus Tectimicrobiota bacterium
GATCGTGGTGCGCTTCGAGGATTCCTCGGTCGCGCGCCTCTCAGGGGTGCGGGTGGCGCCGGAGCGGTTTCGGGTCCAGCTGCGCTGGGACCCCAAGGCGGCTCCCGCCGGGGAGAGCGCGGCGGAAGTGGCGAAGCTCACCGGGGCGGCCGTGGTGGCCAACGCGCGCTATTTCGACGAGAACGGGAGGCCGCTGGGCTTTTTCCTCTCCGGGGGGAAGGTGTACAACCGGAGGATCCTGTTCCGGGGGAGGAACGAGGCCCTTCATCTCGGGGCGGTGTTCTTCGTCCGCGAGGGGACGGAGGCGATGGGCATCGCCAGCCGGGAGGCCTTCGAGGCCGGGGGCGCCCGGGAGGCGTTCCAGGCCGGCCCCTACCTGGTCCGGGAGGGCCGGCCAGTCATGGGCATCGAGCGCTACCGGGAATACTGGCGGCCGGCGCGGCGGACGGTCCTGGCTTTCGAGGGGGACGGACACCTGCTCGTCCTGGTGAGCGAGCCGGAGGGCCGCGGCCTTTCCTGGTGCGAGCTCCAGTCGGTCCTGTCCCGGCCCGGGGCGCAGGGCGGGCTCGGGGTGGCCGAGGCGATGAACCTGGATGGGGGCTCGAGTTCTCAGTTGCTCGTTCAAGCAGCGGGCTACCGGAGTGAAACGGCCGGGAGATCCGTGCCGGCCTTCCTGCTCTTGGTTCCGCGGCAGGAGGGCCAGTGAGGTGCCGGGAGGGAGGAGGCTCGTGCATGGCCCGAGTGCGTGACATCATGACCACCAACGTCGTCACCATCAGCCTCGATGAGAGGCTGGATCTCGTGGACGAGATCATGACGAGCGGGAACATCCGGCATATCCCCGTCACGAAGGGAGGCCGCGTCGTCGGGATTGTCAGCCAGCGCGACCTGCTCCGGGCGAGACTCTCTTCCTTGGGCGACTATTCCGGCAGGGAGGCCGAGGAGTTCCTGCAGGATGTGGATGTGGCAGAGGTGATGACGAAGGACGTCCGGTGCGCGGACCCCAACGAGTCCGTGGTGCACGCCGCGAAGCGGATGCTCGAGGCCAAGATCGGCTGCTTGCCCGTTGTGGACAAGGACGGGGATCTGGTCGGGCTCATCACGGAAACCGACGTGATGCGCCACTTCGCTGAAACCGCGTCCGAATAAGCGGGGGGGAGATGCCGGCGCGTGACATGGGAGGGAAGGTGGCCGTGGTCGCCGCGGCGAGCCGGGGGCTGGGCCACGCCTCGGCCCGCGCCATCGCCCTTCGGGGCGCCCGCGTGGCCATCTGCGCCCGCCGCGAGGGCGACGCGGCCGAGACGGCCCGCGCCATCTCGGAGGAGGCCGGGGTCGAAGTGTGGCCCTGCGCGGCCGACATGGGCTCGGCCGAGGGGGTGAAGAAGTTCGTCCAGGGCGCGGGGCGGCACTTCGGCGGGATCGACGTCCTGGTCTGCAACGCTGGCGGCCCTCCCGGCGGGGGGTTTGATCTGTTCTCGGACGAGGACTGGCGGCGCGCCGTCGACCTCACACTGATGAGCGCCGTCCGCCTGGTGCGCGAGGCCCTTCCCTTCATGAAGGGGCGGGGCGGCGGGCGCATCCTGTTCATCGGCTCAAGCTCGGTCCGCGAGCCCCTCGACGACATGGTGCTGTCGAACGTCATGAGGCCGGCGGTGGCCGGCCTGTCGAAGTCCCTCTCGCGGGAGCTGGCCGCGCAGAACATCCTGGTGAACGTCGTCGCGCCGGGGACCATCCTCACCGACCGCGTCATGGAGACGCGCACGGCGAGGGCGCAGAGGGAGGGAGTGGCGGTGGAGGAGCTCCTGAGGCAGACGGCGTCGGGGATCCCGCTCAAGCGCCTCGGAGAGCCCGGCGAGTTCGGCCGGGTGGTGGCCTTTCTGGCTTCGCCCGAGGCGAGCTATATCTCCGGCGTCACCTTGGTCGTGGACGGTGGGCGCGTCCGGGGGCTATGAGGCCGAGGGCGGCGGTCGGGGCACCCGCCTGGGTTCAACGCCGCCCCGGGAGTGGGCCGAAACCTTGCAGGGCGTCCTGCTCCTCGGCCTCGCGCCGCCGGTCCCTCTCGATCGCTTCTTTCTTCTCGTAGACTACGATCTGCTCTCTTAGGGAAGAGAAGAAGCCGCCCGGGCCAGTGAAAAAGCCCGACCCGGCGGCCTGAGAGAGCTCCACGCGGGTGCGTCCGTTTGGCAGGCGGAAGAAGAACACTCCACGGGGTTTCTGGAAAACGATGGAGGGACCGCCGGCCGGCTGAATGGCGGGAAGGAGATCCGTCGAGGATGACGTGCAGCCTGAGAGCAGGATCGCCCCCGCCCAGGCGAGCCGTTTCCGCATCGAATGCCCCGCCTCCCCGAAGCCAGCGCCCGCTGGAGTATAGCACAGGCCCCTTCGTTGACACTTGTGAGGGCCGCCTTCATACTGTTCTGTTGCCGCTTTTTTTCCGGCGGATCCCTGGGGAATGGAGGCGAATTTCCTGCCGATGGACGAGATCGTCATCGAGGGGGCCAGGGAACACAATCTCAAGAACGTCTCCGTCCGGCTCCCGCACGAGCACTTCATCGTCGTGACCGGGCCGAGCGGATCGGGCAAGTCCTCCCTCGCCTTCGACACCGTCTACGCCGAGGGCCACCGGCGCTACGTGGAAAGCCTCTCCACCTACGCGCGGCAGTTCCTGGAGCGCGTGGACAAGCCGGACGTCGACTTCATCGAGGGGATCAGCCCGGCCATCGCGATCGAGCAGTACAACCCCGTCAAGCACTCCCGCTCGACCGTGGGCACGGCCTCGGAGATTTACGACTACATGAGGCTCCTCTTCGCCAAGGCGGGGCAGATCCACTGCCCCGCGTGCGGAAGGCCGGTCCGCCCGGCCACGGTGGACAGCACGGTGAGCCTCTTGCTGGAAGGGTTCCAGGGGGCGAGGGGCTTCGTCCTGTTCCCCCTGGCTCCCGTCTCCCCTGAGGAATTGGGGGCGCGCCTCGCCGCCCTCCAAGCCCAGGGCTTCATCCGCTTCATGGCGGAGGGCGAAGTGTTGGACATCGCCCCGGGCCAATCCGGCCGGCTGCTGGAGAGAATCTCGGGAAGCGCGAAGGAGCCGCGGAAGGGCCGGGGGCGGAAAGCCGCCGGCCCCCCCGAGCCCCTCCTGCGGGGGCTCCGCGTGGTGGCCGACCGGCTGGCCTTCTCCGCCGAGAACCGCGCCCGGCTGGGGGAGTCCCTTGAGACCGCCTTCCGCGAGGGGGAGGGGGTGGCC
>JACPCT010000445.1 GCA_016184445.1 Candidatus Tectimicrobiota bacterium
GGTGAGGTTGCCGCGCGGGCCCGCGATGAGGTCCACGATGTCCGCCTGGACCTTGTTGGTGTCCTGGTACTCGTCCACGAGGACGTAGCGGAAGCGCTCTTGGTAGGCGCGGCGGACCTCTTCATGCCCGGCCAGGAGCTTGCGGGTCAGCGTGAGGAGGTCGGAGAAGTCCACGGCGTTGATCTCGCGCTTCCGCTGGGCGAAGCGCTCGGCTACGCGGTCGAGGTCCCCGATCCGGTCGGCCAGGTAGGGCGTCCGCTCCAGGACGGCGTCGGCCAGCGAGCGGTCGGTGTCGGCGGCGAAGGCGAAAATCGACTCCAGGACGCTCCCCTTGGGGAAGTGCTTCTCCTTGGGATCCACGCCCGCTAGGCGGATGCACGCCTGGGCCAGGTCGGCGGCGTCCTCGCGGTCGAGGATGGTGAAGTTCGGAGGGCAGCCCAGGAGCTGGCCGTGGCTGCGGAGGATGAGGTTCCCCACGTGGTGGAAGGTGCCGCCCCAAACCCGCCGCACGTCGCTCTGGATGAGGGTGGCGGCCCGGTGGAGCATCTCCCGCGCGGCCTTGTTCGTGAAAGTGACCAGCAGGATGGCCTCGGGAGCCACCCCCTCCTCGATCAGGCGGGCGAGGCGGTAGGTGACGGTGCGGGTCTTCCCGCTCCCCGCGCCCGCGATGACGAGGAGAGGCCCCTCCCCCGCTGTCACCACCTCGAGCTGCTGGGGGTTGAGCTCGGCGGCGTAGTCGATCCGCCCCGAGAGGGAGCGGGGGGGCCGCCTGAGGGTGTATTTCCGGGAACCTGGGTCCCCCGTCATGGCGCCTCCCGGCCCTTCCCTCCGGGCGGGAGACGGTTCGTTGACACCCACCCGGCCCGGGAATACACTTCTCTTGCAAGGTCAGCCATGAGGAGCCTGCCCATGCGCAACTACCAGACCTTCCTCGACGGGATCGCCCTAGGGTTTTTCCTCGGGTTCCTCGCCTTCTACCTGATCTACCGCTTCAAGAGCGCCCGGCCCAAGAAGCCCAAGAGCGAGATCGACCGCCTCGTCGATGACATCCAGCGCTACTACCGGCGCGTGTCGGAAGGCAAGCGCGAAGACATCGAATAGATCCGCCCGGCCCTCACCTCAGCATCGCGACGCCCGCAACCATCCTTAGAGGTAGGGGCTTCCCTCGGAATCCGCGACGCCGCTCAGGTGGGCCAGCGAGTTCATGATGACTACGTTCCAGCCGCGCGTGGGCGAGTGCTCGATGAGGTTGAGGGCGGCGTTGAACTGGCGGATACGCCGGAAACCGTTGAGGTCGACCCCCAGGACGCGGCACAGGAGGGCCGAGATCGCGAGGTTGTGGCTGACGGCCGCGATGGCGTCGTTTGGATGAGCGCCCCGCAAATCCTCCAGCGCCGCCCAGGCGCGCTCCTGGAGCTCGGCGAGGGTTTCGCCGCCGGGCATCCGGAGCCCGGCGGGGCGGGTCCGCCAGCTCTCCATGAAGCCGTTGTAGTGGGCCTCGACCTCCTCGATCCGGAGCCCTTCCAGCCTGCCCTGGTCCAGCTCGGCCAGGCGGGGCTCCACGCGCACCCCGATCCCGAGGGACTCCGCGATCACCCCGGCCGTCTGGCGGGCGCGGCGCAGGTGGCTGCAGTAGACGACGGAGATGGCCCTCCCGCGCAGGGGCTCAGCGAGCGCGCGGGCCTGGGAGAAGCCCGTTTCGTTCAGCGGGGTGTCTGCGACGCCTTGGATGCGCCGCTGGGCGTTCCAATCCGTCTCGCCGTGGCGCAGGAGGTAGAGGAGCAAGGCCTGGACTCCGTGCCCGGGGGTCCGGGCCGGGGGACGGGCGGGATCAGTTCTCGAACTTCATGAAATCCTCCGGCTTGAGGTTCTCAAGCCAGCGCTTCACATCCTCGGGATTCTCCTGGATCTTCTCCTCGGCGCCCTCCTTCCCGCTCTCCTTGGCCGCTCCCTCTCCTTCCTTGGCCTCGCTGAACTCGATGCTCTTGGCTTCCTCAAGGACCTTCTCCACGACGAAGATGGGGGCCTTGGTCCGGAGGGCGATGGCGATGGCGTCCGAGGGCCGGGAGTCCACAACGATCTCCGATCCGTTAAAGGCGAGGTAGATCTCGGCGTAGAAGGTGTTGTCCTTCAGATCGTTCACGACGATCCGGCTCACCCTTCCCTTGACGCCGCTGATGATGTTGCGGATGAGGTCGACCTTCATCTCGATCATGGGGCCGAATCCTCCATGGTCACCGAATCAGGCGGCCAGACTCCGCCAAGGGCGTGCAGCCCACCCCGCAGAATCTTGACATCCACCAGATCGCCGGGCCGGGGCGCCGGATCATCCGCCAGGAATTGTACCCTGTGATTGCCCCGGCTGCGACCCGTCCATCCCAAGGGCCTTGCCGCCCCTCCCTCCGGGGCGGACGGGCAGCCCAGGCAGGCCACGGCGGGGGCCCCCTCCCACGGCCCTTCCACCATAACTTCAATCACTTCGCCCACAAGCGCCCGGTGGAGTTCCTCCGTCACCTGGCGCTGGAGGCGGAGGGCCTCCTCGAAGCGCTCGGCCTGGGCCTCCTCCGGCACTTGGCCCGTCATGGAGAAGGCCGGGGTACCGGACCGGGGGGAGTATTTAAACATAAAAATGCTGTCAAAGCGCGCTTCGCGCAGGACCGCCAGGGTGCCCTCGAAGTCGCGGTCCGTCTCGCCGGGGAAGCCCACGATGACGTCGGAGGTGAGCACCCCCCGGGGCACGAGCCTGCGGAAAAGCGCCACTTTCGAGAGATACTCCCCGGCCGTGTAGCCCCGCGCCATGCGGCGGAGCACCTCGTCCGACCCCGACTGGAAGGGCAGATGCAAGTGCTCGCACACCTTGGAGCCCCCTCCCATGGCCCCCACCATGTCTTCGTCGCAGTCCTTTGGATGAGAGGTCGTGAAGCGGACCCGCTGGAGCCCGTCCACCCGGTCGAGGCGGCGAAGGAGGCCTCCGAAGGTGAGCTCGCCCGGGGTCTTCCTTCCGTAGGAGTTCACGT
>JACPCT010000092.1 GCA_016184445.1 Candidatus Tectimicrobiota bacterium
AACATCTCGGGCAAGGTGGCCATCATCGGCGCCGGGATCACGAAGTTCGGGGAGCTCTTCGAGCAGAGCTACAACGACCTCGTGGTGGAGGCCTCCTTCGAGGCCTACCAGGACGCGGGGGTCTCGGGGGACGACATCGAGGCCGCCTGGCTGGGCACCTACCTTCCCCTGGGCTGGGGCTTCGACGGCACGGGCGGGCCCTCCCTGGCCGAGGCGCTGAACCTCTACCCCAAGCCCGTCTCCCGGGTGGCCAACTACTGCACCACGGGGATGGAGGCGGTGCGGATGGGGGCCATGGCGGTGGCCTCGGGGCTCTACGACGTGGTGCTCGCGGTCGGCGCCGAGAAGATGCGCGAGGTGCCCCCGCGCGGGAGCCTGGTGGCCCAGCACGTGGAGAAGCTCCACCCCCTCTACGCCAAGGGCCGCACCGCGCCGGGCAGCTTCGCCGTGCTGGCGACGCGCTACTTCCACGAGTACGGGGCCTCGAAGGACGATTTGGCCGAGGTGGCCGTCAAGAACCACTACCACGGCTCCTTGAACCCCAAGGCCCACTTCCGCAAGGAGATCACCAAGGAGCAGGTGCTCAAGGCCCCGATGGTGACCGAGCCCCTGGGCCTCTTCGACTGCTGCCCCACGACCGACGGCGCCGCCGCCGTGGTGCTCTGCCGGGCCGACCTGGCCGAGAGGCGCTTCGGGAAGAAGGACTACGTCCTCATCGAGGGGATGGGCCTCTCCTGCGCGACGGGCTACATCACCACCGCCTTCAACCCGCGCTTCGACTTCCTGGGCTTCGAGGCCACCCGCGAGGCCGCCCGCCAGGCCTATGCGCAGGCGGGCATCGCCAACCCCCGCGAGCAGCTCGACCTGGCCGAGGTCCACGACTGCTTCACCATCACCGAGCTCCTGAATTACGAGGACCTGGGCTTCTGCGGCCGGGGCGAGGCACCCGCCTTCGTGAAGGGGGGGTCGAGCCGCCTGGGCGGGGAGCTGCCGGTCAACACCTCGGGCGGCCTCAAGAGCTGCGGCCACCCCATCGGGGCGACCGGCGCGCGCGTCGTGGCCCACGTCACGAACCAGCTCCTCGGCCGCTGCGGCAAGCACCAGGTGAAGGGGGCCAAGCGGGCGCTCGGCCACACCCTGGGGGGCCCCGGGGCGGTCTCGAGCGTCTTCATCCTGGCGAAGAACTAGCCGCCCGCGCGGCGGCCCGGCGGGAGCGGGCGGTGGAACCCACCAACCTCGTCTTCCTCATGACGGACGAGCACAGCCCGAAGGCCCTGGGCTGCGCGGGCCACCCTATCGTCCGGACGCCGAACCTGGACGCCCTCGCCGCCTCGGGCGCGCGCTTCGCCAGCGCCTACACCAACTGCCCCATCTGCGTCCCCTCGCGCTCCAGCTTCTCCACCGGCCGCTGGGTCCACCAGACCGGCAGCTGGGACAACGCCCACCCCTATGACGGGCGGGTGCCCGGCTGGGGCCACCGCCTCCAGGCGGCCGGGCGGCGCGTCTCCGCCATCGGGAAGCTCCACTTCCGGAACGCTCTCGATCCGACCGGCTTCGATGAGCAGCTCCACCCCATGCACGTCGTGGACGGGGTGGGGGACCTGCTGGGCTCGATCCGGGACGAGCTCCCCTACCGCCACGCGAGCAAGAAGTACGCCGAGCAGGTGGGGCCCGGCGAGTCCAGCTACAACCGCTACGACCGCGACATCGCCCGGCTGGCCCGCGAGTGGCTGGAGAAGCGGGAGGAGGAGGGCCCGGGCCGGCCCTGGATGCTCTACGTCTCCTTCGTCTGCCCCCACTTCCCCCTCATCGCTCCGCCCGAGTTCTGCGCGATGTACCCGCCGGAGGAGATGCCGCTCCCCAAGCTCCACCGCATGGAGGAGAGCGGGCGCCACCCCTGGATCCGGGCGCTGCGGGGCTCCTACGCCTACGACGACTTCTTCTCGGACGACGCCCGTCGGCGCCTCGCCATCGCCTCCTACTACGCCCTGGTCTCCTTCGTGGACGACAACGTCGGGCGCGTGCTGGGGGCCTTGAAGGAGACGGGCCTCGACCGGACCACCCGGGTCATCTACGCGAGCGACCACGGGGAGAGCCTGGGCGCCCGCGGGGTGTGGGGGAAGTCGAACCTCTACGAGGAGTCGGCGGGCATTCCGCTCATCGCATCCGGCCCCGGGGTCCCGAAGGGGCGGGTGTGCCGCGCCCCCGTCTCCCTCGTGGACGGCTATCCCTCCATCCTCGAATGCCTGGGCGTGACGCCTGCCCCGGAGGACGCCGCCCGGCCCGGGCGCTCCCTCTTCCAGACCCTGTCATGCCCGGACGATCCCGGGCGCTGGGTCTTCAGCGAGTACCACGCCGGGGGGGCCAAGACGGGCGCCTACATGCTCCGGCGGGGGCGCTTCAAGTACATCCACTACGTGGATTTCCCGCCCGAGCTCTTCGACCTCGAGGCCGACCCGGAGGAGCTGCACGACCTGGCCCCGGCCCCGGCGCATCAAGGCGCGGTGCGGGAGTTCGAGGCCCTGCTCCGGAGCATCCTCGATCCGGAGGAGACCGACCGCCGGGCCAAGCGGGATCAGGCGGCCCTGGTCGAGCGCCACGGCGGGAGGGAGGCCATCATCAACCGCGGCACCCACACCTGGAGCCCGGCCCCCGGCGAGAAGGCGGAGCGGACCAGCCCCCGCTAGGCGCGCGCGGCGGGAAGGAGAGCCCCATGAAGATGGCGTTCATCCTCTACGACAACCTCACCGTCCTCGACTTCGTCGGCTTCTACGACGCCGTCACCCGCCTCAAGGCCATGAACTTCCGGCCGGATCTCGAGTGGACCGTCTGCGCCCGCTCGCCCGAGGTGCGCGACGGGGCGGGCCTCCGCCTCCAGGCCGACGCGGTGCCCGCCACCCTGGAGGGCTTCGACCTCATCTTCCTCCCCGGCGGGATGGGCAGCCGCGCCCTCCGCAACGACAAGGACTTCATCGCCTGGCTCCGCACGGCGCGCTCCTGCCCCCTCAAGGTCTCGGTCTGCACGGGCTCCCTCCTCCTCGGGGCGGCGGGCTTCCTGGAGGGGAAGACAGCGACCACCCACCCCAGCGCCTACAACCTCCTCGCCGAATACACCCCCAAGACCACCCGGGAGCGGCTGGTGGACGAGGGGGACGTCATCACCGGGGGCGGGGTCTCCACCTCGATCGACCTGGGGCTCTACCTCTGCGAGCGGCTCGCGGGGGCCGAGGCCCGCGACGCGATCGCCCATCAGATGGACTACCCCTACCGCGCCAAACCGCCCCTGCGGCCGGGAAGGGCCGCATGATCCACCGCCGCCGGGCGGTTGACGCACCAAACTGCCAGTCAAATTTCCGACGCGTGGAAATTTTTTCCAGACAATTTGGCAACTTCCCCGGCCTCTCCGGCCGAAACCGCTCTTCCCGGGGGGATTTTACAGGCACACGGATTGCAACCATCCTTCCCCGCTGGCTCTGGCCGCGCCGCCCGTCTCATCCTGATCGATCCGGCGCGCCAGCCAAGGGGGGAAGAGATGGATTGCGAGACGCCCGCCGCATGGGTGAACCTGATCGACGAGGAGAGCGGCCTCTACAACCGCCTCCACCTCGTCCACTTCCTCACCGAGGCGTTCGCGCGGGCGCGGCGCTACGGCGGCCCGCTCTCGTGCGTGCTTTTCCGGGCCACCTGGTGGAGGGGGTTCGAGGAGATCGGCGCGCCGCCGGCGGAGGCCGTGCGCACCCTGGGCCGGTTCCTCTTGTTGGGGGTGCGGGAGGGGGACATCCTCGGCCGCTGGTCCGATCAGGAGTTCCTTCTGGTCGCGCCGGGCACCAGCCGGGAGGGGGCCGCGATGTGCATGGGGAAGATCCTCGACCGGCTGGCCGCGGCGCCGCTCTCCTTCGAGGGAAGCGTCACCGCCTCGGTGCGCGCCGGGGAGGCGGGGCTGCCCGAGGACGCGGCGCGGCTCCGCTACCCGGAGGACCTGCCCCTGCTGGCCCACGAGCGGCTCATCGCCGCCACGCGCTAGGTTTGCTTCGACTGGACGTAGGCCCGCCAGCCCCCGAAGCGGGTGATGTCCTCGGCACCTTCGATCCCGCAGGGCTCGCAGACGAAGCCCTTCACCTCCGAGCCGTCCTCGATCAGCAGGGTGCCGATGGCGAGCGGCGGCTTCACCCCCATCATGAACGCCCCGAACGCGGCGAGGGGCACCTCCCACACCTCCACCTCGATGGCGGCGCCTTCACCCTTCCCCACCCGCAGCAGCCCCGGCTTGAAGGGCGGCCCGCCGGGAAGGGCGAAGATGCGGTAACAGGGGGCCGTCCGGCAGCCGCGCAGGAGGCGGGCCCCCAGGCGGGTGAGCTCCCCGTTCAGCGGCTGGCCGCTCAGGTGGGCCCCCACCACGGCCAGGAGCAGGACGGAAGGCTCGCTCATCCCTCGTCTCTCCCGTCCAAGCGGACCCCGGCGTGGAGCTGCACGATCCCCCGGGTGAGGGGGCGCGCCGTTACGCTCCCGAAGCCCGCTTCCCGGATCATGGCCGAGAGCGCCCCGGCCAGGGGGAACTCGCTCACCGTCTCGGGCAGGTAGCGGTAGGCGGTGGGGTGGCCCGAGACGAGCCGCCCCACCGCCGGGAGCAGGAAGCGGAAGTAGAGCTGAAAGATCATCCCGAAGAGTCCCGGCGGGTTCCCGAACTCAAGGATCACCAGCCGCCCGCCCGGGCGGAGGACGCGCGCCATCTCGGCGAGCCCGGCGGCGCGGTCCTCCAGGTTGCGGAGGCCGAAGACGATGATGACGCCGTCGAAGGAACCGGACGGAAAGGGGAGAGCCAGTGCGTCGGCCTGGAAGAGCCCGACCCCCGCCCGCCGCCGCTCGACCTTCTCCTTCGCCCGGGCGAGCATGGGGAGGGCGAAGTCCGCCCCGGCGACGCGGACCTGGCGGCGGGAGCCGAGCTGGCGGCGGATCTCGAGGGCCACGTCGGCGGTGCCCGTGGCGAGGTCGAGGAGGCGACCCTCCTCCCTGCCCCGCAAGGCCTCGAGCAGGAGGCGCACCCCGGCCCGCCGCCAGCCCCGGTCGATCCCCAGGCTGAGGAGACGATTGAGGAGGTCGTAGGTCGGGGCGATGTCCCCGAACATCGCCTGGACCGCCCTCCGCTCGATCCGCGCGGCCACGTCAGCCCACCGGGATGAAGACGTCCAGGATGGCTCCCGCCGATACGATGACGGACACCCAAGCGTTCAGGTTGAAGAAGGAGAGGTCCACCCGGCGAAGGTCTCCCGGGCGGACGATCCAGTGCTCCCAGGCGAGCAGGCCCGCGGCTCCCGCCAGCCCCAGCCAGTAGAGCGTCTTGAGGCCGAGCATCCAGCCCGCCGCGATGAAGCAGGCCACCGTCCCGATGTGGGCCAGCGCCGAGAGGAAGAGCGCGGGGCCCATCCCCAGCCGCCGGGGCAGGGAGTGAAGGCCTTCTTCCCTGTCGAACTCCACGTCCAGGCAGGCATAGATGATGTCGAAGCCCCCCACCCAGAGGGTCACCCCGGCGAAGAAGAGGACGGGGACCCACCCCAGTTCCCCCCGCACCGCCACCCATGCCCCAGCAGGGGCGCAGCCCAGGACAAAGCCCAGGAAGAGATGGGTCCAGGAGGTGAAGCGCTTGGAGTAGCTGTAGAAGATCGTCGCCCCGGCCACCGCGAAAGAAAGCCAGAAGGCCAGCGGGTTCAGCATCCAGGCCGAGAGGAGGAAGAGCCCCAGGAAGGCCGCCATCAGCGCCCACACCCGGCCCGAGCGCAGGAGCCCCTGGAACTCGGCGCGGTCCTGGGTCCGCGGATTTTTCGGGTCAAGGTCACGGTCAGCGAAGCGATTGAGAGTCATGGCGAAGTTCCGGGCGCCCACCGCCGCCATCACCATCCAGAAGAGCGCCCGGGCGGGGGGCACGCCGCCGGCCGCCACCACCCCGCCCATCAAGACGAAAGGCAGGCCGAAGATGGTGTGCTCGAACTTCACCATCCGGAGGAACATACCGAGGCCGCCCGGCGGGTTGGCCTCCGCCCGCTCACCCGCCAAAGCCGTACTCCTTCCAGCGCCGGGCGACCTGCTCCCGCATCTCCTGGCTCATCACGATCTCCTCCGGCCACTCGCGCGCGAAGCCCTCGGTGGCCCACTTGCGGGTGGCGTCCACCCCCACCTTGCTGCCCACGTGGGGGAGGAACGAGGCGTGCTCCAGCGCGTCCACGGGGCCGTCCACGAAGACGAGGTCGCGCCGAGGGTCGATGCTCCCCAAGACCTTCCAGGCCACCTCGCTCACGTTGTGCACGTCCACGTCCTCGTCCACGATCACGATCACCTTGGCCAGGGACATCTGCCCCATGCCCCAGAGCGCGTACATCACCTTGCGCGCGTGGTAGGGGAAGGCCTTGCGGATGGAGGCGATCACCATGTTGTGGAACACCCCCTCCGGGGGCATGTGGATGTCCACGATCTCGGGGAGCTGCATCTTCATGAGGGGGAGGAAGATGCGCCCGGTGGCGCTCCCCAGCCAGTAGTCCTCCATCGGGGGCTTGCCCACGATGGTGGTGGGATAGATGGGTCTGCGCCGCCGGGTGATGGCCGTGACACGGAAGACGGGGTAGTCGTCCGCGAGGGAGTACCACCCGGTGTGGTCCCCGAAGGGCCCCTCGCGCCGCAGCTCGCCCGGCTCCAGGTAGCCCTCGACCACGATGTCCGAATCCGCCGGCACCTCCACGTTCACCGTCTTGCAGCGCACCAGCTCGACGCTCCGCCGCCGCAGGAACCCGGCCAGGTTCATCTCGTCGAGTCCGGGCGGCAGGGGAGCGCTCGCCGCATACACCAGCACGGGATCGCCTCCCAGGGCGACGGCCATCTCCATCCGTCGGTTCATCTTGGTACTGTCCAGGAAGTTCTGCGCCCCGTCGTGGTGGAGGTGCATGTGCATGCCCGCGGTCGTCCCGTCGAAGAGCTGGACGCGGTAGAGGCCCACGTTGCGGCGGCCGGTGCGAGGGTTGCGGGAGTAGACGTGCCCGAAGGTGATGTAGCGCCCGCCGTCCCCGGGCCAGCACTTGAGGGCGGGGATCGAGAAAAGATCCGGCCGCGCGGTCTCGACGATCTCCTGGCAGGGCGCCGAGCCGACCGTCTTCGGGGAGAAGGAGGCCATGCGCGCCAGCTTGGGCAGCATCTTCACCTTCGCGATCAGGCCCTCGGGGGGTTTGATCTCGAGAAGCTCGGCCACCTCCTCGGCCACGGCGTCCAGGCTTTCAACGCCGAGCGCCATGTTCATCCGCTTGCCGGAGGCGTAGGCGTTGATGAGGATGGGGATGTCGTACTCCCTCCCGCCCGGGCCCACCGGGCGCTCGAAAAGGAGCGCCGGGCCGCCGGCCTTCACGCAGCGGTCAGCGATCTCGGTGATCTCGAGCTCGACCGAAACCGGCGCCTTCACCCGGTGCAGCTCCCCGGCGCGCTCCAGGGCCTGGACGAATTCGCTGAGGGAGGAATAGGCCATCGGGAGGGAGGAAGCCAGGCCGCTATTCGATGACCTTGGGGACGCGGAAATGGCCCTTGTAGAAGCTTGGGGCCATCCGCTCCAGGTTCCCGACGGGGGGGTCGGAGGCCTCGTCCTCGCGGAAGACATTCGTTATATCCAGGGCGTGCGAAGTCGGCGGGACGTCCCGCGTGTCGAGCTCGTTCAGCTTGGAGATGTAGCTCAGGATGTTGCCCAGCTGAGAGGTGAACTTCTCGATCTCGGCCTCGGACAGCTGAAGCCGGGCAAGCCGGGAGACGTGAAGAACATCCTGCCGCGAAATCGCCATGGGACGGGCCTCCTTGGTGCGCCCCTTATACCGTTAGGCTCTCCCCGGCGTCAACGCCTCCGCCCGCGGGCTGGAGCGGGGCGAAGCCCAGGACGAGCTTCTTTGCCCCCACGTGATCGAACTTCACGGTCACCACCGCGCGCTCCCCCGTTCCTTCCCTGGCAGAGATGACCCCCGGGCCGAACTTGGCGTGAACCACCCGGGCGCCCGGATGGAAGGGACCCACGGCGGCCGGGGGCGGGCTGACCTTTTCTCCCTCCGCTTCCGGGAGGCGCGCGGGCGCGGCCTCCTTCCGGGAGGAGTAGCGGAAACCGGACCTTTCCCCTCCCCTCGCCCGCCCGGCCGCGGGGGCATGGTCCTCCTCGCGCTCGATGACGTCCTCCCCCAGCCCGGCCACGAAGCGGCTGGGCCGCGCGGCCCAGCTCCCGCTCCCTGGCCCCTCGGGGCGGCGCTCCCGCGCCCAGGCGAGCACCAGATGCTCCTTCGCCCGCGTCATCCCGACGTAGAGCAGCCGCCGCTCCTCCTCGAAGGCCTCGGGCTCCTCGGCGGAGCGGCTGTGGGGCAAGAGACCCTCCTGCACCCCCACGATGCCCACCGCCCGGAACTCCAGGCCCTTCGCCGCGTGGAGGGTCATGAGGGAGAGCTTGCCCCCCTCGGCCTCCAGCTCGTCCGCCTCCCCCATGAGCGCCAACTCCTCCAGGAAGAGTGCCGACGCTTCCCGGCTCTCGGGAAGGATGCCCTCTTCCTCGCGCGCCCTTTCTTCGAAAGCCTCCGCCGCCGCCACGAACTCCGCTGCACCCTCGATGGCCTGGGCGCCCGCGCGGCGCCGCTCGATGGAGGTGCTCTTCTCCGCCGCCTCCTTCATCCAGGCCCGATAGCCCGTCCTTTCCAGGATCGCCTTGAGCAGTGCGGCGGGACCCAGGCGCAGCGCAGAGAGGGAGGAGAGGACATCGAGCAAGCCCGCCAGCGTCCCGGCGGCCTGGCCCCTGACCCGGCCCTCGTCGAGGGCCTTCCGGGCGCGGGCGGGGGTGAGGATTCCCTCCTCCTCCGCGATGGACTTCAGGCGTTCGGCCCCGAGCCCCCGCGGGGGGCGGTTCACGATGCGCGAGAAGGCCAGAGCATCCTCCGGGCGCAGGACGACGCGCAGGTAGGCCGCCAGGTCCTGCACCTCGGCCCGGTCGAAGAAGCGCACCCCCTTCACCACCTGGCAGGGGACGCCCCGGCGGCGGGCCTCCTCTTCAAGGGGCCGGGACTGGGTGTTGGTCCGGTAGAACACGGCCGCCTCCCCCCAGGGGAAGGCGCCCTCCGGCCCGGCCCCGGC
>JACPCT010000446.1 GCA_016184445.1 Candidatus Tectimicrobiota bacterium
TCCAGGAGCACACCGAGACTCTCCTCGCGCTCAAGCAGAAGAAGGTGGACGCCCTGGTGACGGACGACGTCCTCATCCAGTGGATGGCCAAGAACAACCCGGATCTCGCGATCGTGGGCAAGCTCTACACGGTCGAGCCCTACGGGATGGGCGTGAAGGAGAACGACTCCAAGTGGCGCGACGCCGTGAACGAGGCCCTGCTGGACCTCTGGGACTCGCGCAAGTACCACGAGATCTACCGCAAGTGGTTCGGCCAGGACCCCGAGTTCGAGATCCCCTGGTACCCCAAGTGAGCCTTGACCATTTGACTTCTTCCTGACGCGCGCGGGCGGCCGCCCCTTCCGGGAGGGGGGGGCGGGGCCGCCCGCACTTCCGGAGGAGGGAGAGGTGGCCGAGGCGATCCTGGGCAGGCTGGCGGCGGCGGCGCGGAAGGCCCGGCGCCGCGAGTGGTTCGAGACGCCCCGGGAGCGGCGGGCGTTCCTGCTCGTCTGGGGCGGCGCGGCCGCCCTGCTCGGGTGGCACTTCTTCTTCGGCCCCCGCGCGCAGCTCGACTACAACTGGCGCTGGGAGCTGGTGTGGGAGTACCGCCGCTTCCTCCTGCTGGGCATCGGGACCACGATGTACATCTTCGCGTGGTCCCTCGTCTTCAGCCTGGTGCTGGGCGTCTTCTGCGGGGTCGGGCGGACGACGAACGTGCGCTGGGTGCGGGCGCTCTCGTCCGGCTACGTCGAGGTGTTCCGGAACATCCCCCTCCTGGTGCAGATGTGGTGGGCCTACTTCGGCCTCCAGGAGATCATCAACGGCGCCCTCAACGGCCCCTTCGGGCTGCACATCCTGGTGCCGAGCACCTTCGCCTGCATCCTGGCCCTCACGCTCTACACCGGGGCCTACATGGGGGAGGTGGTGCGCTCCGGCATCCGCTCCGTCCACAAGGGCCAGTGGGAGGCGGCCACCTCGACGGGCCTCTCGCGCTTCCAGACCTGGCGGCACGTCATCCTTCCCCAGGCGCTCGTGATCGTCATCCCGCCCATGGCGAGCGAGGTGCTGAACATCATCAAGAACTCCGCCATCGCCATGACCATCGCCATCACCGACCTCATGTTCTTCTCGCAGAAGATCGAGGAGGAGACCTTCGCCGGCTTCGAGGCCTACACGGCGGGCACCCTCCTCTTCCTCCTCCTCACCCTGCTGGCCGTCGCCGCCATCTACTTCCTCCAATGGCTGTCGGGGCTCAAGGTGCGGTCGGGGCACTAGGGAGGCGCCGTGGAGTCCTTCTGGAAGTGGCACGTCATCCCCGAGAACCTGCACTTCTTCGCGATGGGCTTCCGCCTGACGCTGGTGATCTTCGGCCTGGCCTGGGTGGGGTGCTGGGCCTTCGCGGTGGTCTTCGGGGCGATGCGCCACTCGGAGCGCTGGTGGCTGCGCTACCCGGCGGCGGGGGTGATCGAGGTCATCCGGGGGACGCCGGGCATCATGTTCGTGGTCTGGGTCTACTTCCTGAGCCAGCCCCTCGTCGGCTACGCGCTGAGCCCCTTCTGGGCGGCGGTCTGGGCGCTCTTGATCCACAACGGAGCCTACGGGGCCGAGGTGGTGCGGGCGGGGCTCAACTCCATCCCGCGGGGGCAGGTGGCGGCGGGCTACTCGACGGGGCTCAACTACCTCCAGGTGATGGGCCACATCGTGCTGCCCCAGGCGCTCCGCAACATGGCCCCCGCCATCGTGAACCGCTCGGTCGCCCTCTTCAAGAACACCTCGCTCGCCTTCGTCATCGGGGTCATCGAGTTCTTCCGCTCGGGCACCATCGTCAACGGCCGGGAGAACGCCTCCTTCTCGGTCTTCACCTTCATCGCGGTGGTCTACTTCGTCTGCTGTTTCTCCCTCTCTCGCCTGGGCCACAAGCTCGGCCAGCGCCCCGGCGTCATCGAGGACACGACGGCGGTCTGAGGGGCAGCGCCTCATCCTGGAATGTTGTTCGGGTTCCCGCCGCGTCGGATAACATGGGCCTGCGGGCCCTACAGGATCTTCTCCAGGAACCGCTTCGTGCGGTCTTCCCTGGGGCTGGCGAAGAAGGCCTTGGGCTCGCCCTCCTCGACGACGAGGCCCTCGTCCATGAAGACGACGCGGTCGGCCACCTCGCGGGCGAAGCCCATCTCGTGGGTGACGACGAGCATCGTCATGCGTCGAAGAGCATCACCTTGGGCCGCATGGCGAGGGAGCGGGCGATGGCCACCCGCTGCTGCTGGCCGCCCGAGAGCTCGGAGGGGTAGCTCGCCGCCTTCTCGGGGATGCCCACCTTGCGCAGGAGCTCGTGGGCGACGCGCTCGGCCTCCTCCCGCTTCATGCCCCGCACCTTGACGGGGGCGAGGGTGATGTTGTGCAGCGCCGTCATGTGGGGGTAGAGGTTGAAGGACTGGAAGACCATGCCCACCTCGGAGCGCAGGCGGGTCATGTCGGTCCTGGGGTCGCGGACCGACATGCCGTCCACCACGATGTCCCCGCCCTGGATGCGCTCGAGGCCGTTGATGCAGCGCAGGAGCGTGCTCTTGCCCGAGCCGCTCGGCCCGCAGATCACCACCACCTCGCCCTCGCGGACGTCCAAGGAGACCCCGCGCAGGGCGTGGAACTCCCCGTAGTACTTCTGGACGTCGCGGGCCTGTACCATGGCGTTCGGGGGCATCGAACCTCCGCGGCTGGAACGCGCTCCGTCTTTGGGCGGGCCATTCTAGCGGGGCCTCCCCCGGCTGGCAATTGGGCGGGCCTTGACAGCCCCCGCCCGGCCCCTCTATGTTCGCTCCGAAATCCTCAAAAACGCGGGCGTGGCGGACGGTGCATTCCCTGGGAGAGAGGCGCGTGCCCAAATACCCCCACAACAAAGTCTGGATCAACGGGAAGGTCGTGGCCGGGGAGGAGGCCACGGTCAGCATCTTCAGCCAGGCCGTCCTCCGGGGCTCGTGCGTCTACGAGGGCATCCGCGGCTACTGGAGCGAGGCCCGCAAGAACCTCTTCCTCTGGAAGATCGAGCCCCACCTCAGGCGCCTCGAGCAGAGCATGAAGATCATGCGCATGGAGTCGCCCTGGACGCGGGAGAGTTTCCGCCGCGCCATCCTGGAGTGGGTCCGCGCCAACGGCTTCCGCGAGGACATCCACTTCCGCCTCAACGTCTTCTTCGACGACGCGGGCCGGCTCGACATGAAGGCCTTCAAGCCCGAGGAGGTGGACACCTGCGCCTTCATCGCGGGCGGCCCGCGCGCGGACCGGGCCCGCCAGCAGCAGGGCGTCCACATGTGCGTGAGCAGCTGGCGGCGGATCGGCGACGACTCCGTCCCCCCGCGCGTCAAGGCCACCGCCAACTACCAGAACAGCCGCTTGGCCTCGGTCGAGGCTCGGGTGAACGGCTACGACGACGCCGTCATCCTGAACCAGGGCGGCAAGGTGGCCGAGTCCTCGGGCGCCTGCGTCCTCATCATCCGGGACGGCCGGCTCATCGCGCCGCCCGTGACCGAGAGCATCCTGGAGAGCGTCACCCGCTCCTGCGTCCTCGAGATGTTCGGGC
>JACPCT010000447.1 GCA_016184445.1 Candidatus Tectimicrobiota bacterium
ACTGGGACATCGTCACCGGCGCCGGGCCCGGGGAGGTGATGGCCCTCTTCGAGCGGACCGTCCCCGTCGGGGCCCAGTTCGGGGTGGTGCGCGTCTTGATGCCCGACGGGGAGTACGAGGTGGCCCGCTTCCGCAGGGACGACACCTACCTGGACGGCCGCCGCCCGGCCGCCGTCCACCCCGCCAGCGCCGAGGAGGACGCCCAAAGGCGCGACTTCACCATCAACGGGATGTTCTACGACCCGGCCGAGGACCGCGTCCTCGACGCCGTGGGGGGCCGCCGCGACCTCGGCGCCCGCCTCCTCCGCGCCATCGGGGAGCCCGAGGCCCGCTTCGAGGAGGACCACCTGCGGATGCTCCGCGCCGTCCGCTTCGCGGCGCGCTTCGGCTTCGGGATCGACCCCGCCACCTTCGCCGCCGCCCAGAAGCTCGCCCCGCGCATCCAGCGCACGAGCGCCGAGCGGGTGCGCGGCGAGCTGACCGGGATGCTCACGGGCGGGCGGGCGGAGGCGGCCCTCCAGCTCCTCCTGGACGCGGGGCTCCTCCGCGAGGTCCTGCCCGAGGCCGCCGCGATGGTGGGCGTCCCCCAGCCCCCCGAGTTCCACCCCGAGGGGGACGTCTGGACCCACGTGAAGCGGATGTTCGCCCTGGCCGGGGCGCTCACCCCCGCCCTGGCCTGGGGGGTGCTGCTCCACGACGCGGGCAAGCCCCTCACCCTGGCGGTCACCGACCGCATCCGCTTCAACGGCCACGCCGCCGCGGGCGCCCGCCTGGCGGAGGCGGTCGCGGCGCGCCTGCGGCTGCCCGGGGAGGAGGCTACGCGCGTCCGCGACCTCGTGGCCCACCACATGCGCTTCATGAACGTGCGCCAGATGAGGCCCAGCCGCCTGAAGCGCCTCCTGCGCGAGCCCTTCTTCGAGGAGCTCTTGGAGCTCCACCGGCTGGACTGCCTCGCCAGCCACGGCGACCTCACGACCCACGCGTTCTGCCGGGAGAGGCTCGCCGAAGCCTCCGCCGAGGCGCTGCGCCCCCCGCGCCTCCTCGACGGCCACGCCCTCATGGCCATGGGCTTCCCCCAGGGCCCCCTCCTGGCGGAGATCCTCTCCGCCCTGGAGGACGAGCAGCTCGAGGGGCGCGCGGGGACGGAGGAGGAGGCCCGGGCCTTCGTGGAAAGCCGCTTCGGCCGCCACCGGGGCCCGGGCGTTGACGCGGGGGGAGCCCCTCTCTAGGATCGGGCTCCGCCCTGCCGGAGATTCCCCTGGTGACCGCCCCCGCAGCCAAGACCCCCATCCTCACCGAGCGGGAGATGGACCTCGCCCTGCGCCGGATGGCCTCCGAGGTCGCCGAGCGGAGCGGGCGCGAGATCGTCCTGGCGGGCGTCCGCACCCGCGGGGAGCCCCTCGCCCGGCGGCTCGCCGCCCTCATCGGGGAGATGGAGGGCTTCCATCCTCCCCTGGGGGTGCTCGACATCGGCATCCACCGCGACGACCTGGACACCCACCCCCAGAGCGGCCTGCGGTGGGGCCCCACCCGCTTCGACTGCGACATCACCGACCGCCACGTCGTGCTCGTGGACGACGTCTTCTTCACCGGCCGCACGGTGCGCGCGGCCCTGGACGCCCTGATGGAGCTGGGGCGGCCCCGCCGCATCTGGTTCGCCGCCCTGATCGACCGGGGCCACCGGGAGCTCCCCTTCCGCCCCGACTTCGTCGGGAAGCACGTCCCCACCGCCCGGGCCGAGCGGGTGAACGTGCGCCTCAAGGAGGTGGACGGCGAGGAGGGCGTCTGGCTCGAGCGCCCCGCAGACGGGAAGGACTGACCGGCTCATCCCAAGACAGGAAGGACGCGCGTGTTCAAGGAGGTCCACCACATCGGCATCGCCGCGGCGGACATGGAGGCCGCCCTCCGCCTCTACGCCGGGGGCGCGGGCGCCAGGCTCATCGGGCGCGAGCCCTCGCGGGACGGCACCATGGAGATCGCCATGCTCCGGCTCGGGAACGCCTTCCTGGAGATCCTCTCGCCCCGCCAGGGAGAGTCCGCCATCAAGAAATTCATCGAAAAGCGCGGCGAGGGGCTGCACCACGTCGCCTACGAGGCCGCGGACATCGAGGGGGAGCTCGCCCGCCTGAAAGCCGCCGGCTACCGGCTCATCGACGCGCCCTGGGCTCCACCATCGCCTTCATCCACCCCAAGAGCACCGGGGGCGTGCTGTGGGAGCTCGTCGTTCCGGGGGAGGGGGAGAGGCAGGGGTAGGAATCCCGAGGTTTTTCTTTCCTTATCCTGCCAGCTCCCACATGTCGTGGCTTTGGGAGTTTGACCTACAATATCTTGTTGACAAATTCTCTTGAAAGGTCTACAATTTTCGCTATAATTACGCTAGAGGGTTTATCCTCTTAGGAACTTCGCCATGCTTCGAGCCAGAGAGCCCTTCTACAGAACAGAGTTCGGCAAGGCCTATCTCGGGGATGCCCTCGATGTAATGGAAGGTCTTTCTGACGAGTCTATCAATCTGATCGTAACTTCCCCTCCATTCCCGCTGACCTTCCAGAAAAAGAAGCCCTACGGCTCCGTCGCTGTAGGCAAATATGTGGATTGGTTTCTTCGCTTTGCCGAGCATTTTAAACGCCTTCTCCCCGGTGATGGC
>JACPCT010000093.1 GCA_016184445.1 Candidatus Tectimicrobiota bacterium
GGAGAAATGTTCGCCTACAAGACAAGGAAGGACATGGTGTGCGAGCGGCTGCGCGCGGAGATCGTGTCGGGCGCCATCCGTCCCGGCGAGCGGTTGATCCTCCGCGAGGTGGCCGCGCGGCTGGGCACGAGCCTCCTTCCCGTGCGCGAGGCAATCCAGCGGCTCGAGGTGGAGGGCTTCGTCACGTCCTCGCCCCATGTGGGCGCGCGGACCGCTTTTCCGGACCTGGAGCGGATCACCGAGACCCTCACTATCCGGGCCTGCCTCGAATCGCTGGCTCTGCGCCTCTCGGCGCCCAAGATGACCGGCGAGGACTTCGAGGCGCTCGAGCGGATCGTCGGGGAGACCGAGGCCGCCTGCGAGCGGGGGGAGACGCCGGAGCTCAACCGCCTGAACCGGATGTTCCATCTCCGCCTCTTCGAGCCCTGCCCCCTGCCGCGCCTGAAGAAGATGATCCTGGACCTCTGGGACGAGTCTTCCATGAGCAGCAACTTGCTCTACTTCTTCGACCCCGGCCGGGCCACGCAGAACCTCTCGGAGCACCGCCAGCTGGTGAGCTATCTCCAGCGGGGCGACCTCAAGCGGGCGGAGAGGATTCTCGTCATCCAGCGGGAGAACGCCGAGCGCTCCCTCCGCAAGCAGTTCAAATCGAAGACGTGGAACGGCCAGGATTGGGCGAGGCTCTTCCCCGCCTCGGAGGACAAGGACGGGGATTGAACCGGGCGGGGCGGCAGGAGCAGGCGCCAGAACTTCTATAGGAGGTTTCCATGTACCTGAATGCAGTGCGCGCACGGGGCCTCATGAAGGATTTCGGCATCGACGCTCTCGTGGCGAGCACGCCCGAGAACGTCACCTACCTGGCGGGCACGGTCGGCTGGTCGAACAAGGTGTACGTCTACTCTGTCCACATGTTCGCGGTCTTCCCGCGGGACGAGAGCAGGCCCCCGGCCCTCATCGTCCCCGGCCAGGAGGTCACCTACGTCTCCATGCAGCAATCCTGGATCAAGGAGCACTACACTTTCGGCGGGAGGAGCGCCCTCATCATCCCGCCCGGTGCCAGGGCCCAGACGCCCGAGGAGGAGATCTACCTCGCGATGTACGGCAACGAGGCCCGGCGGTCCAAGAATGCCGGGGCGGCGCTGGGGCAGGCGCTTCGCGATCGGGGGCTGGACAAGGGAAAGATCGCCCTGGACCAGGAGCGCGTCATGCCGGACGTGCGCAAGCAGATCGAGGAAGCGCTCCCCCAGGCGGCGATCGTGGACGGGGCCGACCTTTTCCGCCTGATCCGGATGGTGAAGACCCCCGACGAGCTCAAGGCCATGCGGGCGGCGGCCGAGTTGAACGAGCGTGCCTGTTCGGTCGCCTCGCTGGCGGTCCGCGAGGGGGCGACCGAGAACGAGGTCTCCTCGGTGTTCCGCGCCGAGGTGGGCCGGGGCGGCGGCATGTGGCAGTGGTTCCACTTCTGCTCGGGCCGGCGCGCGACGGGCATCTTCCCCCCCACCGACAAGAAGCTCGCCAAGGGCGAGATGTGGAAGTTCGACGCGGGCGTGGTTCTGGGCAACTACCAGGCCGACACGGGCTGGGGTGGGGTCCTCGGTGATCCCACCAAGGAGCAGCTCAACATGTGGAAGGCCACCGAGGTGGGCTTCGAGGCGGCGATGGCCGAGGTGAAGGCGGGCGTCATGGGCTCGAAGATTTACCGCGCCATGCTCGAAGCCACCCGCGCCGTCTTGCCCGGGCACAACGGCAATTTTGCGGGTCACGCGATCGGCCTGGAGCAGCGGGAGGTGCCTTACGTGCTGGCCGATCCCACGCCGATCCGCAGCCAGTTCCTGCCGCCCTCGAGCGACTTCCCGCTCGAGGAGGGGACGACGATCTGCGTGGAGAACCCCTGCCAGGTGTTCGGGGTGGGCGGCACCCAGATCGAGAAGACGGTGGTGGCGACCCGCAACGGCTGGGAGCCCGTCTACCCCCAGGAGCGCAAGCTCTGGGTGCGGCCGGCATAGCGCGCGGGAGCTTTCTTCTCCGGGAACGGGGTTCCCGGTCCAACGAAGAGGATAGGAATCATGTGCGCCATCCGATGCATTGACCTGAGCACCCCGATGGCCAACGGCGCCCACGAGCCGCGCCCCCCCGAGATCTACTACATGGACCACAAGGAGTTTGGGGCCAAGTCGGCGGCGGGCTGGGGCCTCAAGCCCGAGGAACTGCACGACGGGGTCGGCAGCCAGACGGAGTTCATCAAGGTCTCCACCCACTCGGCTACCCACATGGACGCTCCCCTGCACTATGGTCCCACCGTGGCGGGCAAGCCCGCCCGGCCCATCGACCAGGTGCCCCTCGATTGGTGCTTCGCCGACGGCGTGGTGCTCGACCTGCGCCACAAGAGGACGGGGGACTACATCACCGTAGCCGATGTCGAGGCCTGCCTGAAGAAGATCGGTTACCGGATCAAGGCGGGGGACATCGTCCTCCTCTGGACGGGGACGGACGAGAAGCGCGCGGACCCCAACTACACCGAGTTGCACCCGGGCATGAGCATCGAGGCGACCGAGTACCTCCTGGACCGGGGGGTCCGGATCATCGGCATCGACGCCTTCGGCTACGACCGGCCCTTCAGCTTCCAGATTCCCGAGTTCAAGGCGGGGGACCGCCGGGCCCTCATGCCCTGCCACCACATCCTGGGCCGGCGGCGCGAGTACCTCCAGATCGAGCAGATGGCCAACATGGGGAAGATCCCCGAGCCGCACGGCTTTAAGATCGCCTGCTTCCCGATCAACGTCGAGAGGGCGTCGGGCGCCTGGGTCCGGCCGGTGGCAATCGTGGACGACGGAAGGTGAGAGGATAAGGACGAGCGATGGACTTTGGCCTGACCGAAACGCAGCTGTCGCTCCGGCAGCTGACCGAAACGCAGCTGTCGCTCCGGCAGCTGGCGCATGAATTCGCCGAGAAGGAGATCCGCCCTCTCGCCCGGGGGCGGGAGCGGATCCGGGATCCCCGCGAGCGCTTTCCCTGGGACATCTTGGAGAAAGGCAGCAAGCTCGGTTTGCGGACGCTCTCCCTGCCGGAGGAAAGGGGCGGCGCCGGGGCCAGCATCCTGGACCTGTGCATCGTGGGCGAGGAGATCGCCTGGGGCGACCTTGGGGTGGCCGTCACCTTCGACCAGACCTGGAAGATCATCCATTTCCTCGACCGCGTGTGGAACGAGGAGCAGCGGGCCCGCTTCCTCCCGGCCTTCCTGGGGGATCACCGGTTCCACCTCGCCGTGGGCGTGACGGAGCCTGACGTGGGTTCGGAGAATTTCACCCCCTCTGATAGCCCCGGGGATGGCGTCCGGCTGAGGGGAGTCCGTGAGGGCGACCACTGGGTCCTCAACGGGATGAAACATTTCATCAGCAACGGCGGGATCGCCAAGCTCTACGTCATCGTCACCCGGACGGACCCCAAGGCGGCCGTCGCCAGGGGGGTGACCTACTTCATGGTCACGCCCGGCACGAAGGGGTTCTCCATCGGGGAGATACACGACAAGATGGGCCAGCGGCTCTCCCAGAACGCCGAGCTCATCTTCGAGAACTGTCGGGTCCCCGACGCCGACCGGGTGACCGAGGTGGGCGGCGGGGTGAAGGCGCGCGCGGGTTCTTTCTCGCGCGGCTCGGTCATCGAGTCGGCGGCCACCGCCCCACCGCCCTGGGGCCCGCCCGGGCGGCTTACGAGGATGCTGTTGAATACGCGCGCAACCGCGTCCAGGGCGGAAAGCCCATCATCCAGCACCAGGCGGTGGGCTTCATGCTGGCCGACTGCTTCATCGAGTACCAGGCCGCGCGCCAGACCCTGCACTACGCGGCCTGGATGGCCATGAAGGACGAGGGTTACGATCCGAAGCTGGGCTACATGGCGAAAGCCTATGCCTCCGAGGTCTGCTTCCGCATCGCCAAGCGCGCCATGGAGGTGTGGGGCGGGATGGGCTACATGACCGAGGCCCCGATGGAGAAGTACCTGCGCGACGTGACGAGCTTCCTCCACTCGGCGGGCACGAATGAGGCCCAGCACGTCCGCTCGATGCCGTATCTTTAGGACGCGCGAGCCGGAGAATGCAAAGGACGCCCCGCGCGGGTTTCCCCCGCGCCTGGGGCCGTTCGATGGTGTGGCGGCTTGGGAATGTGGAGAAAGAAGGCGGGTTTCGCCGCGTCACGCCTCTCTAGCGAAGGGGGACAGCCATGAAGCCTCTGCGGATGTGGTTGGGAGCGGTTCTCTGTGTCCTGTTCGTCATGGCCGGGGTCTGGCCCGCGCTCGGAGCTCCGAGGAAGCTGACCCCGGTCAAGGTGACCCTCGCGAACCCCATCTTCAACCCCGGCATCGCGGCCCTCTGGATCGGCAGCTTCATGGGCTGGTTCGAGGAGGAAGGGGTGGACGCCCAGTTCGTCGCCGCCCAGGGCGAAGGGCAGTCCCTCGGGTGGGCGGTGGCCGGACGGACGGACATCGCCATGCCCCGTCCCTTCCCGATCCTGTTCCGGGCGGCCCGGGGGGAGGACGTGGGGGTGATGGGGGCGTATGTGTTCAGCAACCAGCCGATCTACGAGGGCCTCGCCGTCCCGCCGAACAGCCCCATCAAGTCGGTCTGCGACATCAAGGGGAAGAAGGTGGGCATCCTGGCCCCCAACGACGCGGGCATCGCCTTCCTGGCCCGCGCCCTCAAGGACTGCGGCCTGAAGGCCTCGGACGTGACCTTCCTTCCCACGGGAGTGGCGGACAAGTCCGCCGCCGCGATGAAGCTGGGCCGGGTGGACGCCTGGGCCTCGGTGGACGTCCAGTTCTCGCTCGCCAAGGCGCGTGGCTTCGAGTTCCGGGTGATCCCCTACGGGAAGTTCCTCGACGATCTGTTCGGGAACACCGTCTGGGTCAACAGCAAGTTCCTCAAGGAGAACCGCAAGGCCGTCGTCGGCTACTTGCGCGGCCTGGCGAAGGGGAGCATCTTCTTCTACACCAACCTCGACGCGGCCCTCGAGATCCACTGGGTGCTCTATCCCGAGTCCCTCCCCAAGGGGATGAGCAAGGAAAACGCGAACAAGCTCTTCCGGCAGGTGCTGGAGTCGCGCGCCCCCAAGCTCCGGATGGACAAGAACGCCACGCGCTTCGGTGAGTTCTCCCCGAAGAAATGGGAAGCGTACGTCCGGTTCCTCGGGCTGGAGAAACAGCTCCCGATGGAGAAGGTGAACGCTCTCTGGACGAACGATCTGATCGCCGAGGTGAACAATTTCGATCCCAAGGAGATCGAGAACCAGGCCAGGAACTTCAACTTCGGAGCGGAGCTCAAGAAATTCAAGGCCCGGATGGCGGCAGGGGGCAAGTAGGCGGGCGGCGGCTCAAGGGCGACCGGGAGGATCGTGCCATGAACGGCGAGGGAATCCGGGGGGTGCTCCAGGAAGCGCGGCTGGACCCGGCGGGCTTCCTCCGCGCCCGCCGCAAGTATGTGGTGTTCCCGATCTCGTTCGTGATCTTCGTGGGCGGATGGGAATGGTTCGTTCGCGCCTTGGAAATCCCCTCGTTCATCCTGCCCGCCCCCTCGGCGGTGGGGGTGGCGCTCCTGCAGGGGCTTTTTTTCCTCGGGGCGGGAGGAGGGGTGGGCTCGGTCGACTTCTTCGGCGCCATGCAGAACAGCTACTACCTGCACATCGCCCACACCTTCATCGAGGCCCTCATCGGGTTCCTGATCGGCAGCTTCATCGGCTTCGGGCTTGGTCTCCTCTTCATGCAGTCGGATGTCATCGAGGAGATCATCCTCCCCTACGTCGTGGCGTTCCAGACCCTGCCCAAGCTGGCGATCGCACCCCTGTTCGTGATCTGGTTCGGCTACGAGATCCACTCCAAGGTCCTGCTGGCGGGGCTGGTGGCTTTCTTCCCCCTGCTGGTCAACACGATGGTGGGGCTGAAGTCCGCCCAGACCGACCAGCTCGACCTCCTGCGCTCCCTCTCGGCCTCGCGCTGGCAGACGTTCTGGAAGCTCCAGTTCCCGAACGCGATGCCCTTCATCTTCGCGGGCATCGAGCTCGCCGTCGTCTTCAGCCTGCTGGGGGCGCTCCTGGGCGAGTTCGTGGGCGCCGGCCAGTGCATGTGGGGCGGGAGGGGGCAGTGCGGGCTGGGCGTCCTCCTCATGCAGATGAGCTTCAGCAGCGACACCACCGGGACGTTCGCCGTCCTGATCATCCTGGCGGTGATGGGCGTGACGATGCACAGGGCGGTCAAGGCCCTGAGGCGGAAGGTCCTGTTCTGGTCGCCTGAGACCGACCGGACCTTCGGCGCTTAGGGGAGGGGACTCCGTAGCTCGCGCGCTGTCCCGCCGGAGGGGGAGTGGGATTCCTCCCGCGGGGGCAGGCCAACCATGGGAAAGGAGAAAAACGATGAAGCTCGTGCAAAAAGCCGGAGCTGCGCTTTCGGCCGTTTGTCTGGCCTTGGCGCTGGCCTCCTCCGTCCAGGCCCAGCCCAAATCCATCACGCTGAGCGCGGGCGCCGTTGGCCAGCACTGGTACATGCTGGCCGCCCTGCTCGGCGAGGACCTGAAGAAGACGTACTCCGCCACCCAGATCACGGTCATGGCGGGGGGCGGGGTCGCGAACGTCAACCTGCTGGATCAGGGGACGATCGACTTCGGCCTCACCTCGACCGAACTGTATGCGGCCGCCCTCAAGGGCGCCGCTCCCTACAAGAAGGTGCACAAGGATCTGATGGCGGTGGCGAACATCCAGGCCGAGAGCGTCTACTACTTCATGGTCGACAAGGCGAAGGGGCTGAAGTCCATCGAGGAATACGCCAAGAAGAAGATGCCCCTGCGGTTCTGCACCTTCCGGAAAGCCGGCCCCCCGGCGGTCTCGGCGCTGCGTCTCTTCGAGGAGTACGGCGTCAAGGAGCAGGACATCTCCAAGTGGGGGGGGAAGATCAACTTCATGGACTGGTCGGATTGCGTCTCCCTGGCGCGCGACGGCCACGTGGACGCCATCGTGGGCGGCACGGGCTTGCCCTCGCCCTTCCATGCCGAGATCGCCAACGCCCGCCAGGTCGATCTGCTGCCCGTCCCTGAGCCGATCATCCAGAAGATGAAGGAGAAGTACGGCTACATCCGCGTGGACATCCCGAAGGGGACATACAACGTCGCGAAGGAGAACATCCCCTCGTTCGGGTGGTCCGGCTATCTCTTGACGCGCACCAAGACCCCGGAGAAGGTGGTCTACGACGTGGCCAAGAGCCTCCACGAGAACGCCGACCGCATCCGAAGACTTCACAGCGGCCTGGCGGCCTATGACGTGAAGAAGCTGACCACAGACATCCCGGGCCCCATCCACCCGGGCGCCGTCCGCTTCTACAAGGAAAAGGGGCTGCTGAAGTAGCCGAACCCCCTCCCGTGCGTGGGCGTCCGCGCGCGGGAGGGATCTCACTTGGGGGGAAGGGATGCGGAAGCGTCTCGCCTGCGTCGCTGTCGTCGTCTCCGTCACGCTTTCGCTGTTCCATCTCTATACAGGCTATTTCGGCGTGTTCGTGGCGCTGATGCAGCGCGCGTTCCACCTCATGCTGGCGATGGTGCTGGTGTTCCTGGTTTTTCCCGCCTCGAAGAAGCACGCGGACCATCCCCTCGTGATCGTTCTGGACGTGCTGTGTGCACTAGGGTCGGTGGCCTGCCTCGGCTACATCATGCTGAACTACGACTACATCGTGAACCGGATAGGGCTGGCGAGCCCCGTCTCGGCCGGGGAGTTCGTCCTGGGGATGGGGATGTTCGCCTTCATCCTGGAGGCGCTGCGGCGGACGACGGGCTGGCCCCTCATGATCGTGACCCTGTGCACCCTGCTCTACACCTGGGCGGGAGCCTATCTGCCGGGGATCTTCGCGCACCGCGGCTGGAGCTGGAGCCACATGGTGGCCTACATGTACCTGGACCAGGAGGCGATCTTTGGCATCCCCCTGGGGGTGTCGGCAACCTACGCGGCGCTCTTCATCCTCTTCGGCGCCTTCCTGATGGCGACGGGCGTCGGCGATTTCTTCAATGACGTGGCTTCCGCCCTGACCGGTAAGACCCGGGGCGGGCCGGCCAAGATCGCCGTCGTCTCCAGCGCCATGTTCGGGACGGTGTCGGGCTCCCCGGTCGGCGACGTGTACGCCTCGGGCGTCTTCACCATCCCCCTGATGAAGAGCTTGGGATACCGGCCCCACTTCGCCGGAGCCGTGGAGGCCACCGCCTCAACCGGCGGGGCTCTCATGCCTCCCGTGATGGGCGCCATCGCCTTCCTCATGGCCGACATCACGGGCATTCCCTACGCGTCGATCGCTCTCGCGGCGGCCATCCCCGCCCTTCTCTACTACTTTTCGGTCGGGATGATGGTCCACTTTGAGGCGTGCCGCTACGACCTGAAGGGCCTCTCCCCCGACCGGGTGCCGCCCCTCCGGCAGAGCCTGCGGGATTCCCACCTGCTCATCCCCCTCGTGGGGCTGGTCGCTGTGCTGGGTATGGGCTACACGACTTTCCGCGCGGCCTTCATCGCCATCCTGTTGGCGGTGGCCGTGAGCTTCTTCCGGGCGAGGACGCGCCTCACCTGGAGGAGCGGCTTTGCCGCCCTCGATCAGGCGGGCCGCGACATGGTTCTCATCGCCACGGCCACCGCCGCGGCGGGCATCATCGCGGGCTCGGTGGCCTTGACGGGGCTGGGGCTGCGGTTCACCTCGCTCGTGCTCTCCTTCGGGAAGGTGAGCCTGATTTTGCCTCTCATTCTGACCATGTTTGCCTGCCTCGTCCTGGGGATGGGAGTGCCGGGGGCGGTCGCCTATCTGATCGCGGCGACCTTGGCCGTGCCCGCCCTCGTGGAGCTGGGGGTGCAGCCCATGGCCGCGCACCTGTTCGCCGTGTATTACGCGGTGCTCTCGAACGTGACGCCCCCCGTCGCGATGGCGGCCTATGCGGGCGCGAGCATCGCGGAGGCTCCCATGATGCGGACGGGAGTGACCGCCACCAAGCTTGCCCTGACGGGCTTCGTCATCCCTTTCATGTTTGTGTATGGCCCGGCCTTGCTGTTGAGAGGGGAGCCCGTCGAGGTTTTCTGGGCCGTCGTCACCGCGACCTTGGGGGTGATCGCCCTCGCGGCGGGGTTGGAGGGCTGGCTGCTGGTCCTGGCGACTTGGCCCGAAAGGGCGATTCTGGTTGGGGCCGCGTTCGCCCTGATCAAGCCGGGCCTTGCCACCGATGCGCTTGGGCTGGCCGGCTTTGTGCTGGTCTATGCCTTGCAGTGGATGAGGTTCAAGGGAAAATGAGCCGCTTGAACCTTTGGCGCCCGGAGCGGAGAGCCCGGGCCGATCGGCGGGAACCGCTGCAATGAACGCCTGCATCACGCTGGAAGAAGTCGAGAAGACCTACCTCACCGCCCGGCGCGAGAAGATCTACGCCCTGGCCCCGGTCAGCCTGGAGGTGGGGGTGGGCGAGTTCGTCAGCGTGGTGGGGCCGAGCGGTTGCGGGAAGAGCACCCTCCTCAAGATCCTGGGGGGGCTTCTCCCCCGGTCGGCGGGCAAGGTGTCGATCATGGGCACCCCGATCGACGGCCCCCGCAGCGATGTGGGCATCGTCTTCCAGGACCCCGTCCTGCTTGGGTGGCGGACGGTGCTCCAGAACACCTTGCTCCCCGCCGAGATCCTGCGCCTCGACCGGAGGGCCTCGGAGCAGCGCGCGCGGGACCTGATCAAGCTGGTCGGCCTCGAAGGGTTCGAGGACAAGTACCCGATGGAGCTCTCGGGGGGCATGCGCCAGCGCAACTCGATCGTCCGGGCGCTCATCCACGACCCCTCGGTCCTCCTCATGGACGAGCCGTTCGGGGCGCTCGACGCCATGACCCGCGAGCAGATGAACCTGGAGCTGCAGCGGATCTGGCTCGAGAGCCGGAAAACGGTCTTCTTCATCACCCACAGCATCCCCGAGGCGGTCTTCCTCGCCGACCGCGTCGTCGTGATGACGGCGCGGCCCGGGCGGATCCGGGAGATCATCCCCGTCGGCCTTCCCCGCCCGCGCTCCATGGCCACCATGGGGGACCCCAAGTTTGTGGAACACAACCAGCGCATCCGGCGCCTGCTCTACTCAGAGGGGAGCCTGGACTAATCCGGGGCGGCGGCGCGCCCCCAAGGGAGACCGAATGGACAAGCTCATCATCACGAACTGCGCAGCGGACACCTCGATGCACGCCGGCGTCCCCCACCGCTTCAAGGAGTCGGAGCCCCTCGCCGCCTCCGTCGAAAAGGCGTGGAAAGCGGGGGCCGCCATCGCCCACATCCACGCCCCCCCGACCGACTTCAAGGACTGGGAGAGCCACACCAGGGCCATCCGCGGCCGGTGCGGCGTCATGATCCAGTACGGGATATCCACCCAGACGCTGGATCAGCGCCGCGAGGTGGTGAAGAACCGGCCCGAGATGATGTCGGTGGCGGTCGGGGCCCACAACATGGTCTTCCTGGAGCGGGACATGATGATGCTCCATCCCCGCCAGGAGATCGCCGACATGATGCGCCTGTGCGCGGACTACGGCGTCAAGCCCGAGTTCGAGGTCTTCTCGCTGGGCGAGCTCTGGCTGATCGACGACGTGATGCAGAAGGGCCTCCTCAAGCCTCCCATCCTCATGACGATCTTCTTCGGCAGGCCGGGCGGGGCCTGGTCCCCCCCCAGCATGAAGGAGTTCCTCCACCGCGTGGAAGCCCTACCGCCGAATGCGATTTACGTCACGAGCTGCACCGGCCCCACCCACATCGCCCTGGAGACCATGGCCGTCATGCAGGGCGGCCACGTCCGCGTCGGGACGGAGGACGAGCCTTATCTCTGCCCCGGTGTCCTCGGGGACAACGTGGACCACGTCTCCCGCATCTCCCGCATCGCGAAGGAGGTGGGCCGCGAGGTGGCGGGCGTGGACGAGGCCCGGGAGAGGCTTCAGATTCCGGCCCGGTGACGGGTCGCAGGGTGTGGCGGAGGACGCGGAGCGGATGCCCCTCCGCCGGGGATCATTCTTGGAGGATCGGCACGTGCCAAAGATGAGCGGAGCGGAATACGTATCGCGGGCGCTGAAGGCGTATGGGGTGACCCATATCTTCTTCGTGCCCACCGTGTTGAGCCGGGCCCTCGCGGTGATGGACCTCGAAGGGACGGGCATCTCGCGCATCATCACCCACGGGGAGAAGGCGGCTGTCTACATGGCCGACGGTTTCGCCCGCGCCTCCGGCCGGCCGGGGATTACCATGGCCCAGATTGTGGGCGGGCTGAACCTCGCCGCCGGCCTGCGGGACGCGCATCTGGCGGGCTCGCCGGTCATCGCCTTCACGGGCGGTTACGACCCCCTCTACCGCTACCGCCACGACTACCAGGAGGCGGAGGACTTCGACGCCTTCGAGGCCGTGACCAAGTTCAACGCCTATATCGACGATGTGCGGCGCTTCCCCGATCTGATCCGGCAGGCCTTCCGGATGGCGACGACGGGCACGCCGGGACCAGTACACCTGCGCCTCCGCGGCAAGCTAGGCCAGCTCGAGGAGGACGTGGCCGAGCTCGAAGTCTTGGCCGAGGAGCAGTTCAGCCATTATCCTCCCTTCCGGCCGGAACCCCAGTTGGAGCACGTCCGCCAGGTGGCCAGGGTGCTGGGGGCGGCGAAGAAGCCCATCATCGTGGCAGGCAGCGGGGTGCGGAGCTCGGGCGCGAAGCGCGAGCTGGTGGAGCTGGCGGAGAAGCTCCAGATTCCGGTGGCCACTTCCCTGACCGGCAAGGAGCTCATCCCGGGCAACCATCCGCTTTCGGTCGGCGTGGTGGGGACCTACTCCCGCCGGAGCGCGAACGCGCTGGTGAGCCAGGCGGACCTCGTCTTCTTCGCGGGCACGCGGGCGGGGGGCATGACGACGCACTTGTGGCGCGTGCCGAAGATTGGGGTCCCCGCCGTCCAACTCGACATCAACCCCGAGGACTTGGGGCGCAACTACCCCCTCCAGGGGAGCATCCTGGGGGACGCCAAGGTCTCGCTCCGCAAGCTCATCGAGGCGGCGGACGCCTCGACGGCGGCCTCGCGCAAGGAGTGGGTGGCCCACTGCCAAAAGGCGGTGACGGACTGGCGGGCGGAATTCGCCCCTCTCTACAACTCGGACAGCTCGCCCATCCACCCCATCCGCATCATCAAGGAGTTGACCGACAACCTGCCCCCCGACGCCTTCGTGCTCTCGGACACCGGGCACTCGGGCATGTGGACCGGGGGCTACCTCGACCTCAATCACCCGGGTCAGGGCTACATCCGGTGCGCGGGGCACCTCGGGTGGGGCTTCCCGGCCGCGCTGGGCGCCAAGTGCGCCCTGCCGGACCGGCCGGTGGTCCTCTTCTCGGGAGACGCGGGCTTCTGGTACCACATCGGGGAGATCGAGACGGCCGTCCGCTGGAACATCAACGCGGTCATCGTGGTGAACAACAACTGCGCCCAGAACCAGGAGACCAACATCTACTCCCGGGCCTACGGCGGGAAGCAGCAGGCGAACTCCCGCCAGCTGTGGACCTTCAAGCAGACGAACCTCTCCAAGGTCGCCGAGTCCATGGGCGAGTAGGGCCGGGGGGCCTCAGGGCGCCTCATCCGGTTCGACCGGCTGGCCTTTGAGGAAGACCGTTCCGTGGAGCGGGACATGCTGAACCACCAAGTTCTCCGCGAAGCAGCCCCCCTTGGCGTTCCGGACCAGGGCGGCTATCTTCGCGGCGGGCTCCTCCGAGTCGATGTCGAGGCGGGTGGAAACCCCCTTCCAAGTGGTCTTGACGGTGCCCTTGAGGACCGACCCGGAAAGCACGTAGTCGAACTCCACGTGGCAGCTGGCCTTCTTGACCTTCAGCCTCATCATGGACGCGTACCGCGCCACCTGGGTGAGCAGTCAGAAGCCGATGCCCATGGCGAGGTAGCTCATCGGCGGAGGGAACTTGTTGGTCCCGCCGATGTGCGGCGGCTCGTCCGAGTAGACCTCGAAGCCCCGGGACCTCCCCAGCTTGAGGTGGGCCTCCCCCTCGATGGTCTCGGTGTCGGCCACGAGGTGCATGGCGAACCCCTGGCGGGGCAGCTCCGGCCTGTCGGTGATGCGCTCGCCGGGGACGGTGCTTTGTTCGAAGGGGTTCAAGGGTTTTTCTTCCATCGCGGGATCTCCTGGTGGCTGCCCGGGCGGCACGAGGCGCATGGCGTCAGCCGCAATCGGGGGCCGGCTCGATGGTATGGCTTTCCGGCGGATCCGGCAATGGGATTCGGCCGCCCCGCCCTGCGGAGCACCTTCACTCGGAGCCTGGGGCGCGCGGGAAAAGGAGGCCGCACGGCACCCTTGATTCCACGAGCCCGTGATAGGATGGCTGACTCCTATCCGAAGCGTGCCGTGGCTTGAGGAGAAACATGATCATCGATTTCCATGCGCATATCCTGCCGCAGACGTGCCTGAGCGTGATCCGCAGCGGCCATTTCGCCCCGCACGTGACGGTTCAGCCTGGCCGGAAGGGGGGAGAGGAGGTCGTCGCGAACATCACCGTCCTCGGCAAGCAGACGGTCATGCGGAACCGGCTGCCGGAGGAGATCATCAACCTCGACCTCCGCTTGACCCACATGAAGAACATGGGGGTGGACAAGCAGATTCTCTCCGCCATCACCAACATGACCTTCTACGGCCTCGACGCCGGGCTCAATAAAGAGATCTCGGCGATGTACAACGACGAGATCGCCGCCGTGGCCGAAAGGATGCCCGAGAAATTCCACTGCATGTGCAACGTGCCGCTCCAGGCGCCCGAGGCCGCCGCCGCCGAGCTGGAGCGGTCCGTGAGGCGGGGCCACATCGGGGTGAAGATCGGCACGAACGTCGCGGGCGTCAACCTAAGCGATCCCGGGCTGGACGTGTTCTGGGCCAGGGCGGAGTCGCTGGACGTGCCGGTCTTCATCCATCCGGGAGACATCATCGGGGCCGGGGACCGGATGAAGGAATTCTACATGCACAACCTGATCGCGAATCCGCTGGACACCACCATCGCCGCGGCCTGCCTCATCTTCGGCGGGGTGCTCGACCGGTTCCCGCGGGTCAAGATCATCCTGGCGCATCTGGGCGGCTTCACCCCCTGGATCCGGGGGCGCTGGCAGC
>JACPCT010000448.1 GCA_016184445.1 Candidatus Tectimicrobiota bacterium
GCCTAAAAAAAGAGGCACCCTTGCGGGTGCCTCGTGCATGAATCAATTGTTCTGGCGGTTTAGCGCTTTCTAAGTCTTTTAATTCTCTGAGCAACCGATCATATTCTGCATCTGTCGCAATTGAATTGCCCAAAATATAGTAATGATAGCTGTATCGACGAAGTATTTCTGTTAGCCCTTTGACTCTTTCTTTAGCTTTTCGCGGAACTATAGTTTTGCTCATGCGCGTTCGCGGGGCGGCCGAGGACGGGGCCCGTCCTTCACTGCATGGCCTTCAGGCGCTCTTCGGCCTTCTTGGCCGCCTCGGAGTTGGGGTACTTCTGCTGGAGCCGCATGAGCAGCTCCCGCGCGCTCGCCCGGTCGCCCAGGTTGAGGAAGGACACCCCCTCCTGGAGGAGGGCGTCGGGCGCCTTGTCGCCGTTCGCGTAGTCCACCTGCACCTTGTTGAAGGCCAGGATGGCCCGCTCGTAGTTGCGCTCCTCGAAGTAGGTCTGGCCGAGCCAGTACTGGGCGTCGTCGGCCAGGTCGTGGGTGGGGAACTTGGCGATGAAGGCGCTCAGCAGCGCCCGCGCCTTGGGGTAGCTCCGCTCCTCCTGGATGACGCGGAGGGCCTGGTTGAACTCCTCCTCCGGGTCGGGAGGCTTGGGGGCGGGGGCCGCCGGAGGGGCCGCGGGGGCCTCGGGCCGCGCAGGGACGAGGGCCGTCTGGGGGGGCCCCGGGGGAGCACCCGCCGCCGGAGGAGCGCCGGGCGGGGAGGGTTCGGTCCCCGGCGGCCGGGGAGCACCCGGGGCGGGGGTTCCGGCTCTGCCCTCCGGCCCGGCCGGTGCGCCGGTGCGGCCCTGGCGCAGCAGGGCGATCTCGTTCTCCAGCGACTCCAGCCGCCCGCGCACCTCCTCGAACCGCTGGTCCAGCTTCTTCAGTGCCGCCTCGGTGACGCGGTTGTTCCGCTCGATGCCGTCCATCAGGTTCTGGACGGCCTTGCGGGCCTCCTCGATGCGCTCCTCCTGGTTCGAGAGGCCGCGGCGGAGCCCCAGAACGCTCTGGCGGACCTCGTTCACCTCCCCCGGCGCGGCGGGGTACACGGGGGAGGAGAATGCTCAGGCCCTCTCGGCGGCCCTCCCTCGCCCGGGAGCCCGGCGCCCGCGCACCCGGCCGCCAGGAGGGCCAAGGGGGCGGCCCACGGGGCGAGGCGGGAGAGAATGGATGCGCCGTTCATTCGCATGAAAAAAACTCCTCGGCGGGACCGCGCCCGCCGAGGAGCCCTTCGTCGGAGCAATTCAGGCCGGCGCAGGCGCTTAGTTCATCCCCGCCGGGATTCCGCCCGTCACGTTGAACTTCGCGCGGCGGTTCTTGGACCAGGCCAGCTCGTTGTGGCGAGGATCCACGGGCCGCTCCTTGCCGTAGCTGACCGTGTCGATCCGGGAGGCGTCCACGCCCAAGGAGACCAGGTAGTCCTTCGCGCTCTGGGACCGGCGGTGCCCGAGGGCGATGTTGTACTGCACCGTGCCGCGCTCGTCGGCGTGGCCCTCGATCTGGATCTTGACGGTCGGATGGTCGAGCAGGAACCTCGCCTTCGCATCCAGGACGGGCCGCATGTCGGGCCGGACGGCTGACTTGTCGAAATCAAAGTAGACGAGGGAGTTCTCGAAATCCGCCAGGCCGGACCTGAAGGCCGCCCGGCGGCGCTGGCGCTCGGCCTCGGTCATGCTGGCGTCGGGGCCCCTCGCAGCAGCGCCAGCGCCTGGAGCGGAGGAGACAGCCTCATCGCTCTTGACAGCCTGCTGGGCGCAACCGGCGGTGGCCATCAGCAACACCACCCCCAGCACACCCAACCCCAACCGCTTCCAACTCCCCGCTCGCAACATTCAGACATCCTCCTCGAATCCCGAAAGGGCGCTCGGTCGGCGCATATGACTTAAAAATCCAAGGGGTTACATAGACCCCTTTAATTGCTCTCGCGTGTTCCCGGGACACCCAAAGCGCCCAAAATTCAAACAGAAATCAAGTATAAATCTCCGCTCCGATTGGAGCAAGGGGAGTTTTTGGAAATTTTTGGGCCACTTCACACTTCCCTCGATTCACTGCAGGGCGGGCGACCAGGCCGGCTCCTGGCCCAGCTGAAGGCGCTTGAGCTCGGTCCCGGCCGCGGTCATCACGTAGATTTCCCTGCGCCCGGTGCGGTCCGAGGAGAAGACCAGGTGCTTGCCGTCGGGCGACCAGCTGGGCGTCTCGTTCTTCCCCTGGCCGCCGGTCAGCCGGCGCAGGTCCGAGCCGTCGGGGTTCACCGTCACGATATCGATCGAAACGTTATCGGTCACGCGGGTCGAGTAGGCGATACGGTCCCCCCGGGGGCTCCACCGGGGCTCGGTGTTGTAGATTCCCTGGAAGCTGATGCGGCGGGGGTCGCCTCCGTCCGCGTTCATCACGTAGATCTGCGGGCCGCCCGAGCGCCCCGAGGCGAAGACGATCCGCTTCCCGTCGGGGGAGAACGAGGGCGAGACGTCGATGCCGAAGCTGCGGGTGAGGCGGGACTTCGCCCGGGTGACCATGTCGTAGACCATGAGCTGGTAGGTGCGGCCGATCTGCTCGGAGTAGGCGAAGAGGCGGCTGTCGGGGGAGAAGCTCCCGCCGATCCCCTGGGCGTTGGGCGCGTTGACCCGGAACTCGCGCCCCCCGTTCGTGGGCAGGAGGAAGACGCCCGGGGGGTTGGACTTGAAGGAGGAGTAGGCCAGCCACCGGCTGTCGGGGGACCAGGTGGGGGCGTTGTTCCCCATCCCGTTGCGCGTCACCCGCCTGAGGTCGGCGCCGTCCCAGTCCATGATGTAGATCTCGCCCCGCTCGGTGTCCGAGCGGCGCGAGACGAAGGCGATCTGGGTGTCGAAGATTCCCTTCTCCCCCGTGAACCGCTCCAGGACCGCGTTGGCGAAGCGGTGGGCCATCAGGCGCCAGCTCGAGCGCGGGTACTGGTAGCGCTTGCCGAGTTCCTGCGCCCCCCGCGCCGTGTCGTAAAGGAAGATCTCCGCTACGATGGAATCGCCGGCAGCGGTGTACCCCCCCTTGATGAGGGCCTCCACCTTCGCCACGTTCAGCCACTCGGGGAAGCGCTGCTCCTCCAGCCGGATGCCCGCCTGCAAGGGGTTCTCGAGGTAGCTCTTGCGATCCTGGACGAAGAAGAGGCCCGTGCGGGAGAGGTCGTCCTGGATCACCTGGG
>JACPCT010000094.1 GCA_016184445.1 Candidatus Tectimicrobiota bacterium
GGGGCGCTTCCTCTTCGAGGTGGAACAGGGGCTTCGGCGCCGGGGCCTCGGACGCTTGCGCGGGGGCCGCGCTCCGGCGCGAGGAGGTCAGGTCGTCCACCCCGAGGAGGAGCATCTGGTCGTCCTGGAGCGTCTCGTCCACCCCCCGGGCGAAGGCGCCGCGCGGGGAAGCCTCCCGCTGCCGGGGGAGGTCCAGGGGATCGGGGAGGGGCGTGCGCTCCGGATCGGCCGGGCCCGCCGCAAGCCGCCCCTCCGGGCCCGGGGCATCCTGGCGGGCGTGGAGGGAGGAGAGAGGCCTCTCCAGCGGGGAGGCCGGCCCTCCCGCGGGGGGCGGGGCGGACTCCTCCCACCGGAGCCGGGAAGCGGGGGGCCGCCGCAGCAGCTCCCGCGGGGAGGGCGCCGGGGAGGCGTCCCCGCCGGCCTGGAGGCGGTAGGGGAGGTCGTCGCGGGTCTCGGCGGGCTCCTCTGCCCCGGGAAGGATGCGCCGCAGCTCCTGCTCGGCCTCCCGGAGGATATCGATGCTGCGATCGATCTCTTGCCGGAAGGCCTCCCGCCGCTTGATCTGCTCCTGGAGGAAGCCGAGCAGATCGGGCCGGGACCTCGGATCCGTGGCCATGCCCTCTCCCCCTTGGCCGCCGGGGCAGCGCTGCCGCACCCGGGGCTGAAGGCCCCTTAAATGAGCATGATAGCGAAATATCCCTTTGTTCGCAAAAGATATCACCGGGGGGCGAGGCCAAGCGGATCTTCCTCCTCGACGGCTCGGGCTACATGTTCCGGGCCTACTACGCCATGCTGCGCCAGCGCCTCTCGAACTCGAAGGGCCGTCCGACGGGGGCGGTCTACGCCTTCGCCCGGATGCTCCTCAAGGTCATCCGCGAGAAGGCCCCCGAGTACATCGCCGTGGCCTTCGACCGCCCCGAGCCCACCTTCCGCCACGAGCTCTACCCGGCCTACAAGGCCAACCGCGACGCCCCGCCGGAGGACCTGATCGAGCAGATCCCCCTCATGCAGCGGGCGGTGGAGGTGCTCCGCATCCCGGTGCTCATCCGGCCCGGCGCGGAGGCGGACGACCTGATCGGCTCCCTCGCCGCCCGGGCCGCCGCCGAGGGCTTCGAGGTGGTGCTCGTCACCGGAGACAAGGACTTCGCCCAGCTCGTCACCGGCCGGGTGCGCATCTGGGACCCGATGAAGGACGAGGAGATGGGCCCCGGGGAGGTCGAGAAGCGCTGGGGCGTCCCCCCGGATAAGTTCGTGGAGGTCCAGGCCCTCATGGGGGACTCCTCCGACAACGTGCCCGGCGTCCCCGGCGTGGGGGAGAAGACCGCCGTCTCCCTCATCCAGGAGTTCGGGAGCCTGGAGGGGGTGCTGGCCTCGGCCGCGAAGATCGCCCGCCCCAAGCTGCGCGAGTCCCTCCAGGAGAACGCCGATCTCGCCCGCCTCTCGCGGGAGCTCTGCACCATCCGGCGCGACCTGGAGGTCGGGGAGGATTTCGGCCGCTACCGCCTGGGCCCCGCCGACCTGGGCGCGGCGCGCAAGCTCTTCGTCGAGGAGATGGAGTTCAAGAGCCTCATCGAGCAGCTCCCGGGCTATGAGGCGCCCGAGGGAGGGGAGGAGGCCGAAGGGGCCGGGGCCCCGCCCAAGGCCGCGCCGGACAAGAAGGGCCGCGACCACGCCGCCATCCGGGCCAAGAGCGAGCTCGCCGCCTTCCTCAAGGAGCTGAAGAAGGCCGGGCGCTTCGCCCTCGACCTCGAAACCACCTCCCTCGACCCCACGCAGGCCCGCATCGTGGGGGTGAGCCTCTCCCCGGCGCCGGGCCGGGCGCGCTACATCCCCCTCGCCCACGACCGGATGGACGCCGGCCCCCAGCTCTCCGCCGGCGAGGCGCTCGGGGCGCTGGGACCCCTCCTCGCCGACAAGAAGCTCGAGAAGGTGGGCCAGAACATCAAGTACGACATGGCCGTCCTCGCCGAGGCCGGGGTGGAGATCGAGGGCCCCCTCTTCGACACCATGGTGGCCTCCTACCTCCTCCACTCCGGCCGCACGAGCCACGGCCTCGACCACCTGGCGCTCGAGATGCTGGGCGAGACCACCATCAAATACGAGGAGCTCTGCGGGAAGGGGGCGAAGCAGATTTCCTTCTCCTCGGTGCCGGTGGAGCAGGCCGCCGCCTACGCCTGCCAGGACGCCGACTTCACCCTCCGCCTCGCGGACCTCATGGCCCCCCAGCTCAAGAAGGAGGGGTTCGAGAAGCTCTTCCACGCTCTGGAGATGCCCCTCCTGCGCGTCCTCCTGGAGATGGAGCGCACGGGCATCCGCCTCGACGCGAGGGTCCTGCGCGGGATGGGCAAGGAGCTCGAGGCCAAGCTCGAGGCCATGCAGGCCCGCATCCACGAGCTGGCGGGCGGGGAGTTCAACATCCAGTCCACCCCCCAGCTGCGCCAGATCCTCTTCGAGAAGCTGGGCCTCCCCGTCGTCAGGCGCACCAAGACGGGCCCCTCGACCGACATCGATACCCTGGAGAAGCTGGCCCTCCAGCACCCGCTGCCCCAGGAGATCCTCTCCTACCGCCAGCTCGCCAAGCTCAAGAACACTTACGTGGACACCCTGCCCGGCCTCGTGAGCCCCAAGACCGGCCGCATCCACACCGACTTCAACCAGACCGTCGCCGCCACCGGCCGGCTCAGCAGCTCCAACCCCAACCTCCAGAACATTCCCATCCGCACCGACCTGGGCCGCGGCATCCGCCGCGCCTTCCTCCCCGAGAAGGGCTGGCTCCTGCTTTCCGCCGACTACAGCCAGATCGAGCTGCGCGTCCTCGCCCACTTCACCGGGGACCCGGGCCTCGTCAAGGCCTTCGAGAGGGGAGAGGACATCCACGCCACCACCGCCGCCGCCGTCTACGGCGTCCCCCCCAAGGAGGTCACCCCCGAGATGCGCCGGGTGGCCAAGGCCGTGAACTTCGGCATCGTCTACGGCCAGGGGGCCTTCGGCCTCTCCCAGACGCTGGGCGTCCCCCAGGGCGAGGCCAAGTCCTTCATCGAGGCCTACTTCCGGCGCTTCGCCCGGGTGCCCGCCTTCGTCGAGCGGACCATCGCGGAGGGCGCCAAGCGCGGCTGGGTCTCCACCCTCCTCGGGCGGCGGCGCTACCTCCCCGACCTCCAGAGCCGCAACCGCAACCTCCGCGCGGCCGCCGAGAGGACCGCCGTCAACAGCGTCATCCAGGGCTCGGCCGCCGACGTCATCAAGCGCGCCATGGTCCGCATCGCCTCCCGCCTCAGGAAGGAGCGGCTCGCCGCCCGGCTCCTCCTCCAGGTGCACGACGAGCTCCTCTTCGAGCTCCCCCCCAAGGAGGAGAAGGCCCTCTCCCGCCTCGTGCGCGAGGAGATGGAGGGCGCCGGGCGGCTCGCCGTCCCCCTCGCCGTCGAGATGAGCACCGGGGCGAACTGGGGGGAGGTCCACTAGGGGTCATTTTTTTCCGGGGGAATTACCCGGTATTATCGGCAACATCCCCGGACACCCCCGGACAGGCCGCCCGGCCCCTCCGCCGCCGGGCGATTTTTCCGCTGCAAACCGGTGAAAAACACTGAACACCGCTGAAGACCCGCGCGGGCCTCCTCGTTTCCTCTCCACCGGGCGCGCACCTCCCCTGGCAGGAATGTACACCCCCGCGCCGGGGGGGCCGTTGCACCAAATTCGCGCAGGTTCCGGCCAAGAAAGCATGCTTTGACATGGGAAAACAATTGGATATGATTGTTCTGGCAGGGCAGAAATCATGACGATAATTGAGTCCTGCTTGACTGTTGGTTTTGAAGGCTTATATTTGGGCTAGATACCCGCCTGCAGCGTGCTGTAGGCTCAGGAGCCACCGTCAAAGGTGGCTCTTGCTACATTAGAGGACAAGATCGTTTGAGAGCTTACGCCTATATCGATGGGTTCAATCTTTACTATGCTGTCCGGAATTGCAGCTGCAAGTGGCTCAATCTTAAGAGCTTGTTGCAACAGCAACTGTCCCCTTCTCAATATGCAATCACTAAAATCAAATATTATACCGCTCGCGTCTCGGGCATCGATGACCCTGGTCAACCTCGAAGACAGCAAGTTTATCTGGATGCCTTGGCCACTATCTCCGAATTGGAAATTTACTACGGCAATTTTTGGGCATCTACGTTTGGCGCCCTTTGGTCAACCTTCCAGTCGCGGGCCGGATGATCAATTCCCCCCCGACCCCGATCACATTGCCGTTGGGTTTGCATGCCATTGATGGTGAAATCTTGCCGGTGGGAGAGTATCCAAGCTCAAGGACGACACCAATGCCTCGAAGGATTTCATATCCGGTGAGCAGTGCAATCAAGGTTGAAATCCTGAAAAGGGAGGAGAAAGGATCGGATGTAAATTTGGCGTGTCATCTGATCAATGATGCTTGGAAGGATCTTTTTGATGTGGCTGCAATAGTTTCGAACGATACAGATCTTGCGGAGCCCATCCGGCTGGTTGTTCAAGAGAAGCACAAAGACGTGGTCGTCATGAGTCCCAACAAATTTGGCGTAGCGCCAGCTTTAAAAGCGGTTGCCACGCATCATAGGCATTTGCGGCCGACTCATTTCCGAAGAGCTTTGTTCGGCGATCCCGTTTCTGGAACAAGCATAAAAAAACCCACGGGCTGGTAAGTGTTCGATATGATTTCTGCTTACACCGTCTTCGGTCAACTCATGGAATTTGCCCGATTGTCTGCTTCCTCATTGGAGCGGATTTGTCAATTGTGGCGGGCTATCTGAATGCCCAACCTCTACGCCATCGGCGACCTCCACGGCCAGCGCGCCATGCTGGACCTCCTGGTCCAGCACGTGCCCTTCCAGGCCGACGACGAGATCGTCTTCATCGGGGACTTCATCGACCGCGGGCCCGACTCCAAGGGGGTGGTGGACCGGGTGCTCGAATTCAAGCTCCGCCACCCCAAGACGGTCTGCCTCCGGGGGAACCACGAGGACATGTTCCTCGACTTCCTTCACCAGCAGGGCCAGTACCAGCCCAACGTGTTCATGATGAACGGCGGCTGGGCCACCCTGGACAGCTACGGGCTCGACCCGCGCGACCGGCCCATGCGCCTGCCCCCCCTGCACGTCGCCTTCTTCCAGGACCTGCGCTACCGGCACGAGGCGGGGGGCTTCCACTTCGTCCACGCGGGCTTCCGGCCCGGCGTGCCGCTGGACCAGCAGTCCTTCCACGACATGCTCTGGATCCGCAACGAGTTCTTCGAGTCCGGCGCCGCCTTCGGGCATCCCGTCGTCTTCGGCCACACCCCCATGCGGGAGGTGTTCGACCGCCTCCCCCGCCTCCTCGGCATCGACACCGGGGCGGCCTACGGCAACATGCTCACCTGCGTCCGGCTGGGGGAGGGGAAGGTGCTCGGCCTCCACCAGGTCCACGTCTCCGAGGTGGAGGCGTGAGGGGCCGCCCCCGCACGCGCCCTCTCCCCGGATGAGCGCCCGCCGCTTCACCCCGCCCACCGACCCGGAGCTCCTGGCCCTCCTCGCCCGCGAGGGCCGCGCCATGGCCGTCCGGGAGGTGATCCGCCTCCTGGGCGTCCCCGCCGACCAGCGCCCCGCCCTGCGCAAGCGCATGCGCGCCCTCGCCGAGGAGGGGAAGCTCGTGCGCATGCGCGCCCGCTTCGCCCTGCCCGCCAGCCTCTCCATCGTGCGGGGGCTCTTCCGGGGCCACCGCTCGGGGATCGGCTTCGTCATCCCCGGGGAGGACGGGGAGGAGAAGAAGGGCGCGGATATCCTCATCGGCCGGGCCCGCACCCGGGGCGCCCTGGACGGGGACACCGTGGCCGCGCGCGTCGAGAAGGTCCAGCCGGACGGCCGCCGGGAGGGAAGCGTCCTCGATGTGATCGAGCGCGGCCGCGCGGCCATCGTGGGCCGCTTCATGGCCGAGGGCCGCCGCGCCTGGGTGGAGCCCCAGGAGGAGCGCCTCCCCCACCTCTTCTACGTGACGCCCTCGGGGCGGGGGGAAGCCCGCCAGGGGGAATGGGTCGAGGCCGAGATCACGCGCTACCCCGCCCACGGCCAGGACCCCCAGTGCCGGGTGCTGCGCTCCTTCGGCTACCCCGAGGACCCGGCCGCCGAGCAGAAGCTCATCATCGCCAAGTGGGGGCTGGCGGAGGAGTTCCCCCGGGCGGCGCTGGCGGAGGCCGAGGGCTGCCGCCCCCCGGCGGAGGACGGCCCCTTGGGCCCCGGAGAGGAGGACCTGCGGGCGCTCGAGGCCTTCACCATCGACCCCCGCACCGCCCGCGACCGCGACGACGCCGTCTCGATCGCGCGCCTGCCCGGCGGGGGCTGGCGGCTGGGGGTGCACATCGCCGACGTGGGGAGCTCCGTCCCCGAGGGCTCGGCCATGGACGCGGAGGCCGCCCGGCGGGGGAACAGCGTCTACTTCCCCGACCGCGCCCTCCCCATGCTCCCCCCGCGCGTCACGGGGGAGGTCTGCTCCCTGGCCGCGGGGGCGGCGCGCCGCACCCTCTCCGCCTTCCTCGACTTCGACGCCCAGGGCCTGCGCCGGGGCGTCCGCTTCACCTTCGGCCGCATCCGCTCCCGCGCCTCCCTCACCTACGAGGGGGCGGGGGCGGTGCTCGACGAGGGCGTCGAGGCCGAGCCCGGGGAGCGCGAGGCGGCGGTCCGCCTGGAGGGCCCGCTGCGCGGGCTGTGGGACCTGGCCGCGAAGCTCCACGCGCGCCGCATGGCGGAGGGGAGCCTCGACTTCGACCTGCCCGAGGCCTTCGTGCTCCTCGACCACAAGGGCGACCCGCTCGCCATCCAGCGCTCCCCGCGCAACCGCGCCCACCGCCTCATCGAGGAGTGCATGCTGGCGGCCAACCGCGCCGTGGCGGAATACCTCGGCGCGGCGGGCGGGGCGGCGGTCTACCGGGTGCACGAGCCCCCCCAGCTCGAGAAGCTCCAGGCGCTGCGGCTCGTGCTCACCCGGCTGGGGCTCCCCGTGCCCGCGGCGGAGGACCTCCTCCAGCCCGGCCGCCTCCAGCGGGTGCTGGACGCGGTGCGGGGGCGGGAGCCCGAGCGCTACGTGAACCTCATCGCGCTGCGCAGCATGAAGCTCGCCCGCTACGCGAGCGCGCCCGCGCTCCACTTCGGCCTGGGCTTCGATCGCTACACGCATTTCACCTCCCCCATCCGCCGCTACGCGGACCTCCTCGTCCACCGCCGGCTCGCCCGGCTCCTGCGCGGGGACCGCCGGAAGCCCGACGCCCGGGCGTTCGCCCGCCACTGCGAGGAAATCTCCGGGCGGGAGCGCGCCGCCGAGGGAGCCGAGCGCGAGATGGTGGACTTCCACAAGGCGCTCTACATGAAGGGGCGGATCGGGGAGCGCTTCGCGGGCCACGTCTCGGGCGTGACGGCCTTCGGGCTCTTCGTCGAGCTGGAGGAGAGCTTCGTCGAGGGGATGTGCCCGCTCGAGTGGCTGGCGGACGACTACTACGTCTTCCTCCCGGAGGAGTTCGCCCTCCTGGGCAGGCGCACGGGCAAGCGCTTCAGGCTCGGGGACCCGGTGACGGTGCGGGTGGAGGGGGTGGACCTCGCCCGCCGCCAGGTGAGCTTCCGCCTCCTGGCCGGGGGGACGCACGAGGCCGCCCCGGGGGAGGAGGGCGCCCGGCGGCTCGCCGGGACCTTCGGGATGCGGCGCCCCCAGCGGGAGAAGCGGCCCGCCCAGGAGGGCCGGGCCCGGGGGAAGCGGCGCCCCCGGACCGAGGCCCCGCCCCGCAAGCGCCGCCCGGGGCGGCAGCGGAAACGGCGGTGAGAGCGGATCTTTCCCGAACGGATTGAAAGATAGGCCGTTTCACCCGGGCGTCCGGGCCGGGCGGGTGGCGAAGAGCCGCCGAATATCGTATATTCATAATGGGCAGGGACGGAGGGGGCGCGGCGCCCCCTCCTGTTTTTTCTGGGGAGGGCCCGGCATGGCCAAGGCGGAGGACGCGAAGCCCGGCATCAAGATCATCGCCGAGAACCGCAAGGCGCGGGCCGAGTTCTTCATCGAGGAGAGCTACGAGGCGGGGCTCGTCCTGACGGGGACGGAGGTGAAGTCCCTGCGCGAGGGCCGGGCCAACCTCAAGGAGGCCTTCGGGGAGGTGCGGGACGGGGAGGCCTGGCTCGTGGACTGCCACATCAGCCCCTACGCCCAGGGCAACATCTCCAACCACGAGCCCACCCGGCCGCGGAAGCTCCTGCTCCACAAGGAGGAGATCAAGCGCCTGCTCGGCCGCACCCAGGAGAAGGGTTTCACCCTGGTGCCCCTCAAGATGTACTTCTCGAAGGGGAAGGCCAAGGTGGAGATGGGCCTGGGCAAGGGGAAGAAGCTCCATGACCGCCGGGAAGAGCTCAAGGCCCGGGCGGCCGGCCGCGAGGTGGAGCGGGCGCTGCGCGAGCGGAACAAGGGGGAGTGAAATCCTCCCCCTCCCGATGGAGGAGACGAGAGATGGATTATTTCCGCGACTACACCTTCACCTGGTGGCAGGTCGGGCTCCTCAAGCTCTGCATGGTGGCGGCGGGGATCGCCATCGGGGCGAGCTGGCCCCAGGCCTTCGCGGGCTGGACGGCGGCGCTCTGGATGATTTTCGCGATCACGGCGGTATACTTGATGCGGGTGACTTGGGAGCAGTGGTGAGGCCCGCTGACATGGGACACGGCTCCGCCCGGGCAACGGTCGCGCCCGGGGGGTGGCCGCGCTTAGGGGGGCGACCAGGTTTCGACGGGAGGGATTGACGCCTGAGCTGCGCGCCGGGGACGCCACTAGGCCCCGTCATCAATGTGGCAAAACACACCAGCCGACACTGAGCTGGCTCTCGCGGCCTAACCGCTAGCGAGCGTCCCCCCCGTCCTCGTCCGCGGGACGGGACCGGGACGCCATGACGCGGACTAGCTTCCGGGGCCTCCGGTCCGAAGGCCCCGGCGGCGAAACCCAACCGGACTAGCCCGGGGGAGGGCCCCGCCGGCGGGCATGCTCCCGGGCGAAACCCAAATGCGCCGGACACGCGCGTAGACGCTCACGGCAGAAGCCTTTCGGACGCGGGTTCGATTCCCGCCGCCTCCACCATTTTATTCCTTATTTTTCAATCGCTTGCGGCGGAACTTTCTCCTTTTCGGGGGAAAGTGCCGCTATCGTGCCGTAACCATCCAGGAGCTGGACCGCCTCCCGGCGGGCGTCGGGGCTCAGGTGGGCGTAGCGCATCGTCATCTTGATGTCCGCGTGGCCCAAGAGCTCCTGAATCGCCTTGAGGGGTGCCCCCCGCATCGCGAGGTGGGAGGCGAAGGTGTGGCGCAGGACGTGCCACCCCACCCGCCGGAGCCCCGCCCGCCTGCAGGCCCGCCAGAGCGGCCACTTGCAGGACTCGGCGGTCAGCATCCCCCCGCCCTCGTTAGAGAAGACGGTTTCCCCTCGCAGGTGCCGGTGCCCCTTGAGGGCGGCGAGCGCCTGATCGGAGAGGGGAACCTCCCGGGAGCGTCCGCTNTCCGCCAGGCGGCTCTCCGGACGACCACCCGCCCAGCCTTCAAGTCCACGTCCTCCCACCGCAGCGCCCGTAACTCGCCGAGCCTAAGCCCCGACCGCAGCGCCAGCGTCACCATCGGCCTCCAGCCAGTGTCAGACCCCTCGATGAGCTGCTCGGCCTCCCCGAAGTCCAGGAAGTCGAATTCCTGGGGCGGGAGGGAGAGCAGGACGATCTCGGGGACTCTTTCGGTCAGTTCCCACCTCCGGGCCACCCGGAGCATCCGCCCCAGCACCGCGAGGTGGTTGTTGACCGTCTTCGGCGAGAGGCCTTCTTTCAGCTTCATGGCCTTGTAGGCCTCCACGTCCCGGGCACCGATCTCATCCAGCTTCTTCTTCCCGAAGACCGGCACTAGGTGCTTCTTGCAGGTTGTTCTCTTCGACGCGACCTCGCTCGGCTTGTTATTCGCCTCGGCGTAGGTCTCCAGAAACTCCTCCGCAAAGCGCGAAAGCCTCGGAGGCTCCTTCCGTGCCACCTCCTTTCTCCCGGACCGCTCCGCCAGCAACGACTCCCGAAGGTCCCGCTCGTAGCTCTCGGCTCCGCGCCGGCTCTGGACCGGCGAGATCTTCCGGATGCGCTGCCTCCGGCCGTCCGGGTGCCTGAGGTCCACATCCACCATCCATACCGCGCTCGCCCGGCCCGTTGCCGGGTCGCGGTAGACTCTCCGTCTCACGCTCATACGATGCTCCGCTTTGAGCGCGGGGCGTGGTCCTTTCCTCGGAGCCAGTCTAGCACGGCGTCCCGGCCGATACGGATGGCCCGCCCGATCCTGCGGACGCCGGGGATCCGGCCCTCGGCGACGGCCTTGTAGGCTGTGTCCCGGTTGACCCTGAGGAGCTTGGCCAACTCCTCGACGGTGAGGACGGAGGGGAGGTGGCCCTCATACAAGCCAGGAGGCAGGTCCTCGCCGTGAGGATGTTCGAGTTTCTCTTGAATTATGGAGGGGCGGGAATTCATCATTGTCTTACGGGATCGGATGT
>JACPCT010000405.1 GCA_016184445.1 Candidatus Tectimicrobiota bacterium
GAAGGGCAAGACCGTCGCCTTCGGGAGCGTGAGCAGCACCTCGGGCCACCTCATGCCCCGCTTCTTCCTCCTCAAGGCGGGTGTCAACCCCGAGCGGGACTTCGCTAAGTTCAGCTTCACCGGGGCGCACGACGCCACCGTGAAGTGGGTGGAGGAGGGCAAGGTAGACGCTGGCACCCTGAACGAGCAGGTCTGGGACAAGATGGTCGCGGGGAAGATGGTTGACACGCGCAAGGTCGAGGTCTTCTACACGACGCCCTCCTACCACGACTACAACTGGACGGTGCGGGGCGGCCTCAGCCACGAATTCGGGGAGAAAATCAAGAGCGCTTTCCTCAAGCTTGACTACAGCAAGCCCGAGGACAGGAAGATCCTCGACCTCCAGGGCGGGAAGAAGTACATCCCGGCCAGGCCGGGCGACTTCGACAGCATCGAGCGGGCCGCGCGCGACGCGAAGCTGCTGAAGTAACGCCCAGACACCGTCATCCCCCGGCTCCGCATGAGGAACGCGTGAATCCATCCTTTCATCTGCGAGGAGTCTCCAAGCGCTTCCGGCGGGCCGACGGCTCCTGGAACGAGGCGCTCCAGGACGTGGACCTCGAGGTCCGCCCGGGCGAGGCCGTGACGATCGTGGGGCCGAGCGGTGCAGGCAAGACCACTCTCATGCGCCTGCTCAACCTCTCCCTGCGGCCGGACGCGGGAACCCTGCTCGTGGACGGCGTGGACCCCTCTTCCCTCTCCCTGGGCGAGCTGCGCAAGCTCCGGGCCCGGACAGCCACGGTCTACCAACAGCACCACCTCGTCCCCTCCCTCCGGGTCGTTCACAACATCCTGGCCGGGCGCCTCTCCGCGTGGCCGCTGCTCCGGGCCATGGTCTCCCTCCTCTCCCCCCGCGAGGCTGACCGCGCGGCCCAGGCGGCCAGCGCCGTGGGGCTCCTCGATAAGCTCTGGGAGCGGACCGACCACCTGAGCGGGGGCCAGCAGCAGCGCGTGGCCATTGCCCGCGCCCTCGTCCAGAACCCGCGCCACCTGCTGGCGGACGAGCCGGTGGCGAGCGTGGACCCCTCTCTCGCCGACTCCCTCGTGGGCCTGCTGCGGCGACTGAGCGGGGAGGAGGGAAAGACCCTCATCGTCAATCTGCACGACGTCCCCCTGGCCCTGCGCCACTTTGAGCGCATCGTGGGTCTCCGCGCCGGGCGGGTCTTCTTCGACCTCCCCTCGGGGGAGGTGGACTCCGGCCTCCTCGTGAGCCTCTACGAGGGGGACAAGGAGCTCGCCACCGACGTCCGGGAATGGCTCCAGGAGATATTCCAGACGAGACCCTCGAAATGAGCATCGCCGTCCCTCCGCATCCGGGAGCCTCCCGGGAACGCAGGGTCCTGATCGGCGTCACCGTCCTCGTCCTCCTGGGCAGCCTCCTCTTCACGCAGTCGAATCCGGCCCTGCTCCTCTCGCCGGGCGCACTGCGCTCGATGGGGAAGTTCGGCGCCGCGTTTTTCCCCCCGGACCTGAGCCGGGAGTTCCTCGCCGCCTCCCTCTGGCCCGCCGTCGAGACCGTCCAGCTGGCGACGGCGGGGGTGGCGCTGGCCGTCCTGATGGGCTTCCCGATGGCGCTCCTGGCCGCGGGGAACTTCCACCTGGGCGGGGTCCTCTTCGAGGGCGACCCCGAGCTGCCCCCGGCGGGGAGGGCGCTGCGCGCCTCCCCCTACTGGCTCTCGCGCCTGGCCCTCAACTTCATGCGCTCCATCCCCGAGCTCGTCTGGGCGCTCATCTTCGTCCGGGCGGTGGGGCTGGGCGCGCTGGCCGGCATCCTGGCGCTGGGGGTGGCCTACGGGGGAATCCTCGGCAAGGTCTTCGCCGAGATCATGGAGGGGGCTGACCTGCGCCCGGCCGTCGCCCTGCGGGCGGCCGGGGCGAGCCGGCCCAAGGCCATCCTCTACGGGGTGCTCCCCCCGATCTTCCGCCAGCTCCTCGCCTACGCCCTCTACCGCTGGGAGTGCGGGATGCGGGCGGCCGCCATCATGGGCTTCGTGGGGGCGGGGGGGCTCGGCCAGCACATCGAGATCGCCATGCGCATGTTCGAGCACCGCCAGACGGCCACCCTCATCCTTGAGCTCGCCCTCCTCGTCGGGCTGACCGACTCATCCTTGAGCTCGCCCTCCTCGTCGGGCTGACCGACCTCATCAGCGCCCGGCTCCGGAGGGGGATCGCATGAGCGGGAGCGGGCGGGCGATCCCGGAGCGCCCGGACAAGTGGGGCCTCCTCGCCGGCTGGGGGGCGCCGATCCTCCTCGTCCTGTGGAGCTTCGGCGGGGTCCGCGAGGGGCTGGGGGAGCTCTTCACCGCCGAGAGCGCGGCCCAGATGTGGGCCTACGTCGTCCGGCTCTGGCCGCCCGAGCGCTCGCCCGAGTTCCTCCGCCTCGTGGCCCGCGCGATGGCCGAGACCTTCGCCATCTCGGTGGCCGGGACGGCGCTGGCGGCCGCGATCGCGGGGGCCCTCCTCTACGCCGCGGCCTCGGACGAAGTCCTGGGCGCGGGCGGGGAGCTGGAGAGCGCCTCGCCGCAGCGGACCGCCGGCCGGCGCGCGGCCTACCTCCTCGCCCGGGCCGCCCTCAACCTCATGCGCACGGTGCCCGAGCTGGTGTGGGCCATCTTCTTCGTCTTCGCTGTGGGGCTGGGGCCCTTCGCGGGGGTGCTCGCGCTCGCGGTTCACAACGGAGGGGTGATCGGCAAGCTCTACGCCGAGACGCTGGAGAACGTCCGGCGGGGCCCCGT
>JACPCT010000406.1:0-860 GCA_016184445.1 Candidatus Tectimicrobiota bacterium
CTCTGCATGGGTCCGGACTGCGGGACGGCCTACCTCGGCGGCGTCCCGCTGGGGTTCGCGAACGTGGTGCCCCGCGGGCGGACGGGGATCGTCGCCGCCTCGGGCACGGGGCTCCAGGCGGTGGCCTCCCACCTTGCGATGCTGGGTGAGGGCATCTCCCAGGGGATCGGGGTGGGAGGGAGGGATCTGACCGCCCAGGTGGGCGGCGCGATGACCTGCTTCGCCCTGGACGCCCTGAGGGCGGACCCGGGGACCGAGGCCATCGTCCTCATCTCGAAGCCACCGGACCCGGAAGTGCTCCCCCGCCTGGTGCGGGCCCTGGAGGGCGTGGGCAAGCCCGCCGTCGTCTGTTGCCTGGGGGCGAAGCCTCCGGCCCGGAGCGCGGCGCGGTGGGTAGGCACTCTGGAGGATGCCGCCGGGGCCGCCGCCGCCCTTCTGCAGGAGAAGGCCTGGGCGCCCCGGCCCTTCTCGGACGCGGGGGAGGTCCGGGCACGCCTTGAGCGCTGGCGGCGGGAAGAAGGCGCCGCCGGCCCCGGCCTCCTGGGCCTGTACACGGGGGGGACCCTCGCCCACGAGGCGCACCTTCTCCTGGAGCCTCACCTGGGACGGATCCCCTTCAACGAGGAGGGAGGGAGCCCCCCCCACCGCATCGTGGACCTGGGGGACGACGCCTACACGGTGGGGAGGCCGCACCCCATGCTCGACCCGGAAGCCCGGGTGGAGTGGGTTCGGGCGGCGGGCCGGTCGAAGGAGACGGGCGTCCTGCTCCTCGACCTGGTGCTGGGCAAGGCCGCCCACCCCGACCCCGCCCGCGGCCTCGCGGCGGCGGTGAGGGAGGCCCGCGCCGAGGCCGGACGCGA
>JACPCT010000406.1:867-3901 GCA_016184445.1 Candidatus Tectimicrobiota bacterium
CGATGGCAGGCGGATGCCCGCCGTCGCCTCGGTCGTCGGGACAGCGGGGGACCCGCAGGGACTGGCGCGGCAGATCGTCCAGCTGGAGGAGGCGGGGGTGGAGGTGCTCCCCTCGAACGCCCAGGCGTGCCGGTTCGCCGCCCTTCTCCTCCAGCCCGGACTCACGGGGGCATGGCTGAAGGAGGCCAGATGAGCATTGCCCGCTGGGCCGAAGGACCGCTCCGGGTGGTCAACATCGGGCTGGAGCTTTTCGCCGAGGAGCTGCGTGCGGAGGGGGTCGAGGTGGTCCACGTGGATTGGCAGCCTCCCGCGGGGGGGAATCCGCGCCTGGCGGGTCTGCTGGAGCGGCTGGAGGAGCTGGATCAGCGAGAGGGATGAGAGGTCACCCTCCATTCGGGTCGCGGTTCGATGGGAGGTTCAGGGTGGCGGACGAAGCGTGGCGGCTGACGTTGAGCGAGGGCCTGAGACGTCTGGGAGAGGGTTCTCTCACGGCGAGTGATTGGGTGCGCTCCCTCTTGGAGCGGATCGAGGGATGCGAGGGCCGGGTGAGGGCCTGGGTCCACGTGGATCGGGAGGGGGCGCTGGTGGCCGCCCGGGCGCTGGATGGGAGCGGCGCGGGCGGGAGGTCCCATCCGCTGGCGGGGGCGCCCGTCGCCTTCAAGGACATCATCGACGTGCAGGGGATGCCCCGGGAGGCGAACTCCCCTCTCTACAAAGGATACGTGCCGCAGCAGGACGCCTCCGCCGCCGCGCGCCTGCGGGCAGCGGGCGCCATCCTGCTCGGCAAGACCGTGACCACTCAGTTCGCCACATCGGATCCCCCCGTGACGCGGAATCCCTGGAATTTTGTCCACAGCCCCGGCGGGTCGAGCAGCGGTTCGGCCGCCGCCGTGGCGGCGGGCATGGCGCCCGCGGCGCTGGGGAGCCAGACGGGAGGGTCGGTGCTCCGGCCCTCGGCCTTCTGCGGGGTGGTGGGCTTCAAGCCCACCTACGGGCGCATCCCCCGGACAGGGATGGTGACGGTCTCCTGGACGCTCGATCATGTGGGCACCATCACCCGTTCCGCCGAGGACGCGGCGAGGCTCCTCACCGTGCTGGCGGGGCCGGACGGGGGCGACGATGGCTCCCTCGGCGCGGCGGTGCCGGACTATGCCTCCGCCTCCGCCCCGCGCCGGCCCGGGCGGGTCTGCTTCCTCAAGGAGGACTTTCTCCCCCGCGCCAGCCGGGAGGTGGCCGAGTGGACGGAGCGGGCGGCTGCGCGGATGAGGGAGAATGGCGTGGCGGTGGAGGAGGGAAGGCTCCCCGTGGACTTCGGCCAGCTCCACGCGGCCCACCGCATCATCATGCGCGTCGAGGCGGCGGCCTACCACGACCGGATGTTCCGCGAGAACATGGACGCCTATCTCCCCGAGATCCGCCATAACATCTCGAGCGGCCTCATGGTGCCCGCCGTGCACTATGTGCAGGCGCTTCGCCTGCGCGCCCGTCTCGCCCGTGAGACGCAACGCCTTCTGGAGCGGTACGAGCTGGTGGTCCTTCCCTCCATGGTCGAGGCGCCGCCTCTGCGGGAGAAGTCGACCGGGAACGCCCTCTTCCAAGAGCCGCTGACCCAGGCGGGCCTCCCCGCCATCACCCTGCCGCTGGGGCGGGGGGAGGGGAACCTGCCGGTCGGGATCCAGCTGGGGGCGGGCCGCCTCCGCGAGGCGGACCTGCTGGGGGCCGCGCGCTGGTGCGAGGGGGAGCTGGGGTGGAGGTCTGAAATCGCTTCCCTTTAAGCGGGTGCGGGCTGTGCGGGCGCGGCTGGAGGGGCCGGAGGCTTGATGGGCACCGGCGGGCAGTCTATATTTCGAATCAAGACTAAGGGATTCGGTAATGGGAATATTGTCTTGCATTCCATTTTTTAGCCCGGCGGGCATCGTGTGGGAAGGCGGAGGTTTCCACCTCTATCGACCTAAAGGAGGGAAGGGAATGATTTCCTGGGGTTCTTGGTTGCGCGGGATCGCGGTGGCGGCCTTGATGGCGGGTCTCGCCTGGACGGGCGCAGAAGCGGCTTCCACTAAGGTCACGATCGTGGGGGCGGGCAAGGGGGCGGGGGCGTTCCGCCAGGCGGGCGCCATCGCCGAGGTGGTGAGGCCGGTGGCCGGGGCCTGGCTCCAGATCGCCATCCTGGCGGACAGCGGCATCATGAAGGTGGAGGATTTGAAGGGCAAGCGCGTGAGCCTGGGCCCGAAGGGCAGCAATACTGTCTACATGCTGGAGGTCGTCTTCAAGGCCGTGGGAATCTATGATTCGCTGCGGAAGGACTACCTGAAGTGGGAGGACGCGGCGACCTACATGGTGGACGGGAAGCTGGACTCCTTCGGCATCCCGAACCCGATTCCCGGCCCGGCGCTTCTCCAGGCCGCCCAGAGCCGGCCCATCCGCATGCTCGACATCCCGGAGAAGGCCCTCGACGCGTTCCTCAAGATCAGCAAGGCGTACTACAAGACCGAAGCGGACATGAGCGTCTACAACGGCATGCAAGGGAAGAAGATCCGGACGATCGCAAACAGCGTGTACGTGCTGGCCCACGACAAGGTGCCCGCCGGCGTCGTGTACGAGGTGGCGAAGCATTTCTACGATCCCAAGAACCGCGGCTTCATCCTGAACGTCTACCGGCCGCTCCGGGACGGGCTCGACGCCGCTCAGGACGACAAGTTCATCGGCGTGATGAAGTCCTTCGGCCTCAAGCTCCACCCGGGGGCCGCGCGGTATTGGAAGGAGCGCAGCTACAACGTGAACTAGCCGGGCGAGGAGGCGCGCGCCCCAAGGGGCGGACCCCCCTTCACGCCTGATGCGGTGGCTGCCACCGTCAGGCCCGTCGCCCCTCGCGCGGTGTCCCGAAATGCGGAACCTCCTAACGCATGGGAAAACCCCAAATTGCGTCTTGATCTGCCCATTTCCTTTCGTTACAGTGCCCGTGGCCAAGAAAAATCCAGAATGATGCGCGTCCCTCTCAGCGGTGCTTTGCGGTCCGGCGTCTTTCTTCGGTTTT
>JACPCT010000426.1 GCA_016184445.1 Candidatus Tectimicrobiota bacterium
GCAGAAGCGCGGGGTGTGTGTGCGCGTCTACACCACCACCCCCAAGAAGCCCAACTCGGCGCTGCGCAAGGTGGCCCGCGTGCGGCTGACCAACGGGATGGAGGTCACCACCTACATCCCGGGCGAGGGGCACAACCTCCAGGAGCACTCCATCGTTCTCATCCGCGGGGGCCGGGTGAAGGACCTGCCGGGCATCCGCTACCACGTCGTGCGGGGGACCCTGGACAGCGTCGGCGTCGAGAAGCGCCGCAAGAGCCGTTCCAAGTACGGGGCCAAGCGGCCCAAGTAACCAAGAAGAGGGAGAGGCCTCTCCGATGGCCAGGCGCAAGCGCATCACGAAGCGGACCGTCCTTCCCGATCCGAAGTACAAGGATCGGCTGGTGACCAAGTTCATCAACGCCCTCATGTACCAGGGCAAGAAGAGCCTGGCCGAGCGCGTCTTCTACGGCGCGATGGACATGGTCGAGGACAAGATGAAGGAAGACCCCCTCAAGGTCTTCAAGCGGGCGCTGGACAACGTGAAGCCGGCCCTCGAGGTGCGCTCCCGCCGGGTGGGAGGCGCCACCTACCAGGTGCCTGTCGAGGTGCGGCCGGACCGGCGCACCACGCTGAGCATCCGCTGGCTCATCGAGAACGCCCGGAGCCGGGACCGCCGGATCGCGAACGGCCTGGCCGCCGAGATCGTGGACGCCGCCAACAACACGGGCGGGGCCGTCCGCGTGCGGGAGAACACGCACCGGATGGCCGAGGCGAACAAGGCGTTCGCCCACTACCGCTGGTAAGGGGAACCTGCCGTGGCGAGAGAAATCGCGCTCGAAAGGGTCCGCAACATCGGCATCATGGCCCATATCGATGCCGGCAAGACGACCACGACCGAGCGCATCCTCTATTACACCGGCCGCACCCACAAGATGGGCGAGGTGCACGAGGGCGCCGCCACGATGGACTGGATGGCGCAGGAGCAGGAGCGCGGCATCACCATCACTTCGGCCGCGACCACCTGCCGCTGGAGCGATCACGTCATCAACATCATCGACACCCCCGGCCACGTGGACTTCACGGCCGAGGTGGAGCGCAGCCTCCGCGTCCTGGACGGCGCCGTGGCCGTCTTCTGCGCCGTCGGTGGGGTGGAGCCCCAGAGCGAGACGGTGTGGCGCCAAGCCGAGAAGTACGGCGTCCCGCGCATCGTCTTCATCAACAAGATGGACCGCACGGGGGCGGACTTCTTCGCCGTGGTCGAGCAGATCGAGAAGCGGCTCGCGGCCAACCCCCTGGTCATCCAGATCCCCGTCGGCGAGGAAGAGGACTTCGCCGGCATGGTGGACCTCCTCACCCTGCAGGCCCGGATCTTCACCGACCCGCTGGGCGCCACCTTCGAGACCCGCGACGTCCCGGCGGATCTCGCCGGGCAGGCGGCCCAGTGGCGCGAGAAGCTCATCGAGGCCCTGGCCATGACGGATGAGCGCCTCATGGAGCGCTACCTCGACGGGAAGGAGATCCACGCCGCGGAGCTCAAGGCGGCCCTCCGGAAGGCGACCCTCTCCGGCCAGGGTGTGCCCGTCATCTGCGGCGCGGCCTTCAAGAACAAGGGCGTCCAGCTCCTCCTCGACGGCATCGTGGACTACCTGCCCTCCCCGCCGGACCTCCCCGCGGTGAAGGGCAAGCTCTCCGCGGAGGAGGCTGAGGCCGGCAAGACGCCCCCCGAGCGCAAGCCCTCGGACGATGAGCCCTTCTCGGCCCTCGCCTTCAAGGTGATGACCGACCCCTACGTGGGGCAGCTGGTCTTCCTGAGGATTTACTCCGGCGTGCTGGCCGGGGGCACCTCGGTCCTGAACACCATCACGGGCCGGGAGGAGCGCGTCGGGCGCCTGATGCGCATGCACGCGAACAAGCGCGAGGAGATCAAGGAGGCCCGCGCCGGCGACATCGTCGCGGCCCTCGGCCTCCGCCACGCGAAGACGGGCCACACCCTTTGCGGCGCCGCCCACCCCATCCTGCTCGAATCCATCGACTTCCCCGAACCGGTCATCTCCATCGCCATCGAGCCCAAGACCAAGGCGGACCAGGACAAGCTGGGCGCCTCGCTGGCCCGCCTGGCGGACGAGGACCCGAACTGCACCTGGAGATCCTGGTGGACCGCCTCACCCGCGAGTTCGGGCTCACGGCCAACGTGGGCAAGCCCCAGGTGGCCTACCGCGAGACCATCCGGGCCGCGGCCAGCGCCCGCGGGCGCTTCGTCCGCCAGACGGGCGGCCGCGGCCAGTACGGCGATGTGGAGCTCTCCCTCAAGCCGCTCCCGGCGGGCGCGGGCTTCCAGTTCGTGAACAAGGTCGTGGGCGGCGTCGTCCCCCGCGAGTACATCCCCGCCGTGGAGCATGGGGTGCGCGAGGCTCTGGAGAACGGCGTGCTGGCCGGCTTCCCCATCGTGGACGTGGAGGTCACCCTCTACGACGGCTCCTACCACGACGTGGACAGCTCCGAGATGGCCTTCAAGATCGCCGGCTCGATGGGCTTCAAGGAGGCCGCCAAGAAGGCGAAGCCCGTCCTCCTCGAGCCCATCATGGACGTGGAGGTGATCTGCCCGGCCGAGTTCCTGGGCGACATCATCGGCGATCTCACCTCCCGCCGGGGCCGCATCCGCGAGATGACCGAGCGGGCCGGGGCGAAAGTGGTCGCCGCCTCGGTCCCGCTGTCGGAGATGTTCGGCTACGCCACCGACATCCGCTCGATGACGCAGGGCCGGGCCACCTACACCATGCAGTTCGGCCGTTACGAAGAGCTGCCCGCGCAGCTTTCCGAGGAACTGAAGGCGCGGGTCGCCGGGATGGCTGCCCAGACCGCGTAGGCAGCCCAGGCCCCGCACCCTGGGGCCTGGGGATTGAAGAGGGGGAGTTCCTGCCATGGCGAAGGCGAAGTTTGAGCGGACGAAGCCGCACGTGAACGTGGGGACGATCGGGCACGTGGACCATGGGAAGACGACGCTGACGGCGGCGATC
>JACPCT010000266.1 GCA_016184445.1 Candidatus Tectimicrobiota bacterium
GAGGGCCATGAAGACGCTCTTGAGCGTCCACTCGGTCACGTCGAAGCAGGTCTCGATGGTGTTGTCCGCGTCCATCAGGACCTCGGGCTCCACGATGGGTACGATCCCCCCCTCGACGCAGATCGCCGCGTAGCGGGCGAGGGCGTGGGTGTTGGCCTCGATGCAGTAGCGGGTGGGGATGCCCTTGCCGATGGTGATGACGGCGCGCCACTTGGCGAAGCGGGCGCCGAGGCCAAAGTACTCCTTCACGCGCTCGCGCAGGCCGTCGAGACCCTCGGTGACGACCTCATCGGGGGAGCCGGCCAGGGCCTTGGCGCCCACGTCCACCTTGATGCCCGGGATGGAGCCCTCCTTCTTCAGCACCTCGGTGAAGGGGGCTCCCGTGAGGGACTTCTGGCGGATGGTCTCGTCGTAGAGGATCACGCCGCTGATGTACTTGCCGAAATCCGGGCTGGTGAAGAGCATGTCGCGGTAGGCCTGGCGGTTGGCCTCCGTGTTGGGGATGTTGATGGTCTTGAACCGCCTTTCGATGGTTCCCGTGCTTTCGTCCGCGGCGAGTATGCCCTTTCCCTTGGCGACGAGCTGCCTGGCGGTGGCTTCGAGATCCTTCGCGCTCATGGTGTCGCTCCTTCGGCTGGCCTCGAAAAGGAATATTCAGTCCGGGAAAATCCTCGAATGGTGGCTGACGGGCCTGCGCCCCGCCCCTGGCGGGTCCGCGAAAGCGGGGGAAGCGCCCGATCCAGCGCGCGCGTGGAGGATGAACCCCTGATGACAGCCAGGGCCGGTGAATCGTCTGTACGGGGAGCAGAATATCAGATTCGGGCTGCGGAAAAAACCGCCTTCCGCAGCTCCCCCCCCGCCGGGAGGAGGGGCCGCCGGTGTTATATAATCGGCGTTTTCCGGCGCCATCCGGGGAGGGCTTCATGGGCGGGAGCGGTGGGGGGGAAGGCGGGGGGCCGGCGGTGACGCTCCCCGGTTCCCCCGCGGCGGGCTGGCGGATGCCCGCCTTCTACTTCGTCCACTTCTTCGGGGTGGGGGTCACCCTCCCCTTCCTGAACATCTACTTCGACGCCGTGGGGATGAAGGGTGTCCACCTCGGGCTCCTGAACGCGGTGCCCCGGCTCACCCTCGGCTTAGCCCCCCCGCTCTTGGGCGCCCTGGCCGACAAGTACCGCCGGGGGCGGGAGGTGCTCCTCCTCGGCGCGGCCGTGAGCGTGGCGGCCGCCCTCGCCATGTGGGGGCGGGAGGGCTTCTGGCCCCTCCTGATTCTTGTGACCCTCTATTCCGCCGCCCGGGGTTCCCTCGTCCCCATCGCCGAGAACGTCTGCCTGCGCGAGATCGCCCAGAGCGGGGCGCAGTACGGGCGGGTGCGGCTGTGGGGCTCGCTCGGCTTCATCGCGGCGGCCCTGGGGGTGGGGGCGCTGGTGGACGCCGTCTCGATCGGGGCGATGTTCCCCGTCCTGGCGGGGAGCAGCTTCCTCCTCATGGGGGTGATCGTCTTCTTCCCCCGGGAGGGGGGGGAGGCGCGGCGGCGCTTCCAAGGGGATTTGCTGGAGCTCCTGCGCAACCGCCCCTGCATGATCCTGCTCTGGACGAGCACCCTGGTGGCCTTCAGCGCCGGGCCCTTCAGCATCTACTTCAGCATCTACCTGAAGGAGCTGGGCCACCCGGCCTGGGTCATCGGGATGGCCTGGACGGCGGGGGTGGCGAGCGAGATCTTCTTCTTCGTCTACGCCCAGGCCCTCCAGCGGCGCGTGGGCCTGAAGGCCATGATCACGGCCGGCATGCTGGCCTGCGCCCTGCGCTGGGAGATGATCACCTGGACCGAGAGCGGCGCCTTCCTCGTGGCCATCCAGACCCTCCATGGGGTCGCCTTCGGGGTCTTCCACGCGGCCTCGATCCAGTACGTGGACCGGCTGAGCGGCCCCGCCACCAAGAACACCGCCCAGTCCCTCTACAGCTCGGCCGAGATCGGGCTCGGGGTGACGGCGGGGGGCCTGCTCGCGAGCTGGCTCCTGCCCCGCTGGGGCTTCCCCGCCCTCCTCCACGCCGGGGCCCTTCTCTCCCTCGCCGGGGCGGCCTGGTTCGTCCTGGCTCTGGGGGTGCGTAACGAGGAGGCAAGTTGAGAAGCCATAGTGGATTTACTATAATCAGGAGGCAAAGCCAGGGATAAAGCCCCTGCGCTGGCTGGGCGGCAGCCGGGAGGACTTGCGGGAGTTCCCCCGCGAGATCCGACGGGAGATCGGCTTCGCGCTTCATTTCGCGCAGGCGGGGGATAAGCACCCTTCGGCGAAGCCCTTGAGGGGTTTCGGGGGCGCGGGGATTCTGGAGGTAGTGGCGGATTTCCGGGGAGACGCCTTCCGGGCCGTTTACGCCGTGCGGTTCGCGGACGCGGTGCATGTCCTCCACGTCTTTCAGAAGAAGTCGAAGAAGGGAATCGTGGCGCCGAAGCGCGAGATGGCGCTCATCCGGGAGAGGCTGAAATGGGCCGAGGACGATCACAGGGCGGCGAGCAGGCGGTGAGGCGGGTCACTGGAGGAAGCGGCAACGTCTTCCGGGATCTCGGCCTCCCCGACCCCGACGGCCTGCTGGCCAAGGCGGATCTGATCCGCCAGATCCACGGCATCATCCAGGAACGGAAGCTCACCCAGGCCGCCGCCGCGAAGCTCCTCGGCCTCAAGCAGCCGGACGTCTCGAACCTCGTCCGGGGGCGCGTCCGGGGCTTCTCGGCCGAGCGGCTGATCCAGCTCCTGAACCGGCTGGACCGGGACGTGGAGATCGTCGTCCGGCCCAAGGCGGAGAAGGCGGAGCGCGGGCGGCTCAAGGTCGTGGCGGCGTAACAAGTCTGGATACGCGATTTTGGTTCAGGCAAAGTCGCCTGATCGGAGACATGGGAAAAGTCCAAAGGGTGGTTTTGGTTGATGGCGAAGGAAATTCCATGAAAGGACGCGACCACGAAATTCGCAAAATAAGAATAGCCAACCGAGCCGCCGCTGTTGGCCGCCTCATGCTCGGCGAGTTTGATGATTGGGCTGAGTTTATTAGAGCGGCCAATGTGGATTTGGGGTCTGTCCCCCGCCGTCAATTAAAGTCTGGACCGAAAGATATTCAGGGGAGGTTGTCTCCAGGGATTAGAAGGTTCCGTGGTAACAATTTTGAAAACATGACCGAACAAAAGTTGGCCGAGCTTTGTGAGGTCATAGAGCCAAATCTTGGTTTCGAAATGCCGTTGATTGAATTTGAGGGAAAATTTGGTCACATCAAGCCGCATGCGCGTAAGGGCTGTCCGCCTCACAGTACAGTGCATATCTCGCTTTGGGGACTTCAATTTGAATTTCCAGAGCGGCACCGTGTTGCAGATATCCTGCAAGCTGTGTCATTGGCCCGAAATGCGAAGAATGAATTGGCGAAATATTCAGGCGGGTCTCACCTGGGAGTAGTTGGTCACAAGAGTGATGTGGCGTCGTTGCGGCAGCGACTTCTCTATGGGTCTCGAACCTGCGTGTTGTGCTGTTTTAACCTTGTGGAATCTTATCTAAATGGAGTCGCCTGGAAGTTTTCGCTAGACACAGAAAATATTGAAAGCCTGTCAGAAAGAAAGAGAAAAACAATAACGGATAGTTCGGGTACATCAATTCGCGACAAGATTCTCAAATATCCAGAAATTATTGCGGGGTCTCCTCTATGGAATGACCAAGCCGAGCCAGTCAAAATCTTTTTGGATGATGTAAAGCCCTTTCGGGATTCTATCGTTCATCCATCCCCCTTTTCGGTTCCAGAAAAATTTGGCGGTTATGACAAATTACGGAATCTCTATCGTATTGATCTTGACCATGCTGAACGCTCGGCAGAGGTCGTTTGCGCATTGATCTGTCGCGTTCATTCTCATTTGAACAATGGCAATATGAGCTACCCGGAATGGCTTCAAGACTTGATGGCTGGTATCAAGAAAGGCGAGGCAGGATCAAATTGATCGCCATGGTTTTAATTTGATGGATGGTCTTACGTCCTCTCCCGCCATCTTCCTGACCGGCACGGGGACGGGTGTCGGCAAGACCGTCGCCGGCTGCGCCCTGGCTGCCGCCTGGGCGGCGAGGGGGCTCGCGCCCCGGGTGCTGAAGCCCGCCGAGTCGGGCTGCGAGAGGCGCGGCGGGGCTCTGCATCCATCGGACGCCTGGGCGCTCCGCGAGGCGGCGGGGGACACGCGCTCCCTCGATGAGGTGTGCCCCTACCGCTACGCCCTGCCCCTCGCCCCGGCTCACGCGGCCGAGCAGGAGGGCGGCCCGCCGGACCTCGGCCGCTTGCTGAGGATGATCGCGGCCCTGCGCGAAACTCCTGCGCCTCTGCTGGTGGAGGGCGCGGGGGGGCTGCTCGTGCCCCTGGCGCCTGGGGTCCAGATGATCGACCTGGCCAAGCGGGCCGGGCTGCGCCTCATCATCGCCGCGCCGCTCGGCCTCGGCACCCTGAACCACACCCAGCTCACCGTACGGGCGGCGCGGGCGGAGGGCATCCCCGTCGCGGGGATCGTCCTGAGCGACTTGACGGGGGAGGATACCCCCGCCGCCCGCCGCAACCCCGCGGCCGTCCGCGATCTGTGCGACGCGCCCTTGCTCGGGGTGCTCCCCCACCTTCCGGGGATCGGGGAGGAGATAAGGCGCGGAGCCCGCCCCGGCACCCGGGCGGCGGCCCGGCTCGCGGAGGCGGCGGGGCTTTTGGACATGGGGATGCTGGAAAATGCGTAGGGGCGGGTTTGAAACCCGCCCCTACAGTCTATTTCTTCGCCGCCAGGGCGAGGATCGTCCCGCCCAGCTCCTTCTTCGCCTCCTCCAGGATGGGGGCCACGGCCTTTTGGAAGACCCCGCGCTCGGCCGGGGTCAGGTCCACGAAGGCGATCCCCATCTTCTCCATCTCCCGCCGGTAGTCGCGCTCCACTTCCTCGGCCGCCTTCCGTTGGAAGAGGATGGCCTCGCGCACCGACTCGCGGATGGCCTGCTGGAGGTCGGCGGGCCAACCGTCGAAGGTGGCCTTGTGGGCGTAGATGCCGCGCGCGCCGTAGAAGGTGCCCGTCAGGGTGACGTGGCGGTGCACCTTATGGACGCCGTAGGTCATGGTGTTGGAGAGGGGGTTCTCCTGGGCGTCCACCTCGCCCGAGGCGATCATGGCGATGCCGGGCTTCAGGTCGGTGGGGACGGGCTCGGCCCCGAGCAGGCGGAAGGTGCGCGCGTGGATGTCGTTCAATTGCAGCCGCACCCGCATGCCCTTCAGGTCGGCGGGGGTGTGCACGGGCCGCAGACGGTTCGAGAGGTGGCGGAAGCCGTTGTCCCAGTAGCCGAGCACCCGGTAGCCCAGGCGGCTCTCGGTGCGCTCGGTCAGGAAAGCGCCCAGCTCGCCGTCCAGGGCGGCGTGGGCGTGATCGAGGTCCTCGAAGATGAAGGGGAGGTCCACCACCGCCAGCTCGGGCACGCGCTCCGCGAGGTAGGCGGTCGAGAAGTAGCACATGGTGAGGACGCCGCTCTCGGTCAGCCAGAGGAGCTCGTTGGCCCCGTAGCCGAAGTCCATCACGTTCCAGGCCTTGTCGGTCTGGACGGCCCCGCCGGTCCGGCGGGCGAGCGCCTCGGCGAAGCGGACGACGGCGCGGCTGTGGGAGGTCTCGGGGGGGGAGTAGCCCCCGAAGCGGATGCGGATGGGCTCGAGCATGGGTCCTCTCTTCCTCTGGATTTCCAGGCTTTTTCGATGGTCCGCCGCAGCTTCGGGCGGGGTCCAGCATACCCCCCGGGGCGCGTCCCGGCCAAGGGCTTGACGCCTCCCGGGATGTGGGGCATGTTCCCTGCCCTGTTGGGTTCCCGCAGGGAGACGGAAGAAAATGGCCACGCTCAAGGAACAGCTTTTCCTCCAGGTCGCGTCCAGGACCCTGAACCGCCTCACCAAGGATTTCCAGAAGAAGTTCGGGCTGAAGAAAGGGGACCGTTTCAACGTCAAGGGCATCACCTACGAGATCGGCCCCCCCCGGTTCGTGGGAGAGGGCATCCAGTTCGAGATCAGCAGCAAGATCCCGGGCGAGGAGTTCCCCGCCTCCTACGAGCACTCCAACTACTTCAAGGAGATCGAGAAGGCCTGCCGGATCTCCAAGAAGAAGCCCGAGGCCGCGGACATGGAGAACATCGTCCGCGAGACCCGGGACCAGGAGCGCAAGGAGCGCGACTACGTCAAGCTCACCTACCTCTACGGCCTGGGCGAGCTCTATGACGACCGCCAGGTGGGGGCCCAGGTCCAGGAGTACGCCAGGGACCCCGAGAAGGCGAAGGAGCTGCCCCCTCCCATGCCGGGGGTGAACACCCTGGCCGGGCGCATCATCCTGAACCGGCTGGAGGCGGCCCTCTACGACGTCGCCCTGCAGAACGTCGAGACCTTGATCCAGGCCAACGAGGAAGTGCGCGAAGGTCTCAAGAAGCTCCGCAAGAAATAGCATGCCGGAGGCCCTGGCCCTCACCGGCTGCGAGGCCTGGACCCCCCTCGAGCGCATCGCGGACGCCCTCCTTCTTGTCGAAGGGGGGCGTTTCGCTTACGTGGGGCCGCGGGGCGCCCTTTCCCTTCCCTCCCGGGTCCGCAGAGTGGACCTGCGCGGGGCCGCCGTGTGCCCGGGCTTCATCGACCTCCAGGTGAACGGCCTGGGGGCGGAGGCCGTCCTCGGCGCGGACCCCGAGGGTCTCCTGCGCCTGGCCCGTGAGCTCGCCCGGCGGGGCACCACCTCGTTCCTTCCGACGGCCGCCACCGCATCCCCGGAGGACCTCCTGCGGGCCGCCCGGGCGGTGCGCGCGGCCTGGGAGCGCCAGGGGCGAGAGCCCCGCCCCGGCGCGGCCGTCCTGGGCCTCCACCTCGAAGGCCCCTTCCTCAACCCGGCCATGCGCGGGGTCCACCCCCTGGAGCACGTCCGGCCCGTGGACCTGGGGGAGCTCGATCGGATCGGGGAGGCGGCGGGCGGCTTTGGCCCGCAGGGGCACCCCGGCCTGCGTCTGCTCACCCTCTCGCCCGAGGTGGAGGGCGCGGCCGAGGCCGCCAGGCGGATGAACGCGCGCGGAGTGGCCGTCGCGATGGGCCACACCGCCGCGTCGGAAGAAGAAGTGGAGGGCTTCCTCGCGGCGGGCGCCCGCTTCGCCGTCCACGCCTTCAACCGCTACGCCGCCCCCGGGGGCGGCCCGTCCGGCCACCGCGCGCCCGGCCCGATGTCGGCGGTCCTCACGGACGGCCGCCTAATGGCGGGGCTCATCGCGGACGGCGTCCACGTCCACCCCGGTGTGATCGCCGCCTTCGTCCGGAGCCGGGGCTGGGAGCGCGTCGTCCTCACGTCGGACCTGGTCTCGGACGGGGGATTGTCGGGCGCGTCCGGCGGAGCCTCCGCCGGGGACCGCGCCGTGCGGAGAGAAGGGGTCCTCGCCGGGAGCCGCCTCTCCTTGGGGGAGATGCTCCCCCTCTACCGGGGATGGACGGGCCTCCCGGCGGACTGCGCGGTGGCCGCCGCGACGCAGCATCCCGCCCGCCTCCTCTCGCTCGGGGAGGGGGCGGGCCGCCTCCTCCCCGGCGCGCGGGCGGACCTGTGCGCCCTCGACCCCGGGACGCTCGCGGTGCGCGGCGCCATGGCCGGGGGCGAATGGGCCTCCGGAAGCCCTCCATTTGCGGCGCCCTAGCGATTCCATGATAATGCCCAAAGGATTGTTTTCCGGCCCCGAGCGGCGCCTCAGGCCCCGCCGCCACATAGGTCTGGCGCGATGTACGACCTCTTGTTCCGCGGCGCGCTTCTCATCGACGGGGAAGGCGGGGAGCCCTTCGCGGGCGATCTGGCCGTCTCGGGCGGCGTCATTGCCGCCCTCGGCGCCCGCCTGGGAGGCCAGGCGCGGCGGGCGGTCGACGCGCAGGGGCTGGCCCTCTGCCCCGGCTTCGTGGACATCCACGGCCACTCCGACTACTACCTCCTGATCAACCCCACCGCCGAGGCCAAGGTGCGCCAGGGCGTGACGACCGACGTGGGGGGCAACTGCGGCTACTCCGCCGCCCCCATCGCGGGCCCCGAGCAGGCCGAGCGGGTCCAGGCCTACCGCGAGCAGTACGATCTCGACCTGCCGTTCAGCACCCTGGACGGCCACCTCCGCCGGCTGGAGGAGGCGGGGATATCGGTGAACTACGCCCCCCTCGTGGGCCACAACACCGTGCGCGGGAGCGTCATGGGGGGGAGCGCCCGCCCCGCCACCGCCGGGCAGCTCGCCCGCATGGAGGCCATGGTCGCCCAGGGGATGGCCGAGGGCGCCTTCGGCCTCTCGACGGGCCTCATCTACGCGCCCGCCTGCTTCGCCAGCCGGGAGGAGCTGACCGCGCTCTGCCGCGTGGCGGGCGGGCAGGGGGGCCTCCTCGCCACCCACATGCGCAGCGAGGGGGAGGAGCTGTTGGAAGCCATCGAGGAGGTCATCGGCGCCGCGCGGGACGCGGGCCTCCCCCTCCAGATCAGCCACTTGAAGACCGCCGGAGAGAAGAACTGGGGCAAGCTCGACGGCGCCTTCTCCTTGATCGAGGGGGCCCGGGCGCGCGGCCAGGACGTCACCTGCGACCGCTATCCCTACACCGCCTCGAACACCCACCTGAGCGCGCTCCTGCCCGACTGGGCGCACGACGGGAGCCTGGAAGAAAGGCTCGCCCGCCTCCGCTCGCCGGAGGATCGCGCCCGCATCCGCCGGGACATCCTCGCCTCCCACCCCGAGCCGGAGTACTGGGAGCGCATCCTCATCA
>JACPCT010000427.1 GCA_016184445.1 Candidatus Tectimicrobiota bacterium
CACCATCCCCCTGATGAAGCGGATCGGGATCAGCCCCCACATCGCGGGCGCGGCGGAGGCCGCCGCCAGCACCGGCGGCCAGATCATGCCCCCCGTCATGGGGGCGGGCGCCTTCATCATGGCCGAGCTCATCGAGGTGCCCTACTCGAAGGTCATCCTCTATGCCGCGATTCCCGCGGTCCTCTATTTCTTCACCGTGGGCATCAACATCCAGTTCGCGGCAGGCAGGCTGGAACTCCAGCGCCTCCCGAAGGAGGAGATCCCCGACTGGAAAGCGGAGCTCCGGGCGGGGTGGTATTACTTCGTGCCCCTCGGTTTCCTGGTGTATTTCCTGAGCGTGGGCACCACCCCCGTTTTCGCCGGCCTGATGTCCATCTTCCTCGCCATCGCGATTTGGTTCTACCAGGAGGCGTGCAAGTTCCTGGCCCGGCTGCGGGTGGGGGAGCGCTTCGTCCCGGATGCGGACTACGTTTTCATCCCCATCACTTTCTGGCTTTTCGTGTTGTTTGTTTATTGGCTCCTGTCCTGGCTGGAGGCCGAGAGGGGATGGCCCCTGGGGATCGCGGAGCCCCTGGGCTGGGCAAGCGGCGTGAAGGCATTCCTCGCGCTGGGGGTGGCGGGGGCCGGGCTGGGGTGGCTGTTCGTCCGCTTCGCCGGCGGGAGGGCCATGTGGCACGAAGTGGAGCGGGGCTGGGTGGCGATCTATCCCCTGGGAGGCCTGTGGCTCTATCTCATCTATGACGTGGAGGCGGGGGTTGCGGGGGCCTGGGCGATCCTCGCGCTGCTGGGGTTGTGGGCATTGAGCCGGGGGATGGGTCTTCGTCCCATCTCGGCCGTCTCCTGGGTGTTTGCCCTGGTCTGGTCGGCGGCTTTCGGCATCCAGTATCTGATCTACACCTGGCTGCCGGCCGTGAAGGAGACGGCCGAATACACGCGCCCGTTCAATTTCCTCTACCACATGATTATCTTCTTCGCCCTGGGCGCCATGATCCAGCGGGTCATCTGGGCGCTGTTCCCCCCGCGCCGGGAGGGCGACGCGGGGCCCCTCCGGGTGGCGGAGGTGGCGGCCATTTCGTGCAATCCGCTCCTGTTCCTCGCCCGGGCGAAGGGCAAGACGGGGCCCGACGTGGAGGCCGCCAAGGGTGCGGCGTCCTGGCTGGAGGACTTCCGCCGGTCCCTGGAGGCGGGGGGGCGGCAGGGCGCCGAGTTCGCGGTGACGCTGGCGACCATCGAGGTCGCCGTCCAGATTTTCGCCATCACCGGGATTGGGAACAAATTCGCCTTCCTGGTGGAGACTCTCGCCAAGAACATCTGCTTCCTGGGTCCCGCCGCGGGAGGAGGGTGCGCCTACTACCTGGGGCTGGACGGCTTCTTCGTGGCGCTGCTGCTCACGGAAGCGGCCTGCGTCATCCTCGGCATGGGGATGCCCACGACCGCGGCCTATATCCTCCTCGCGGTGCTGGGCGGGCCGATCCTGGTGCGGATGATCGGGCCGGAGCTGGTCTCCATCTACGGCGAGGAGTGGGTGCGCAGTTTCGTGGCGGGAAAGGGCGACAAGGTGGCGTCCCACCTGTTCATCTTCTATTACGCCATCCTGTCCGCCGTGACGCCCCCCGTGGCCATCGCCTCCCTCGTGGGGGCGAGGATGGCGGGCGCCACTTATTTCAAGACGGCGACGATGTCCATCCGCTTCGCCATCGGGGGCTTCGTGGCGCCCTTCATGTTCGTGTTCGAGCCCTCGCTCATCCTCTTCGACCACCCCCTCCGGACCGTCTTCGCCACCCTCATGTCCCTCCTGGCCTTCACCAACTTCGCGGGAGGGGCCCAGGGCTGGATGATCTATCCGGTGTATCTGTATGAGCGGGTCCTCTTGTTCGCCTCGTTCCTGGGCGTCTGCTTCTTCATGGTGTATTTCAACGTGGGCTGGACGGTTTTCGTGGTGGTGACCTCGGCCATCCCCTGGAGCCGGCAAATCCTCCTGTGGCTCAAGCACCGGCGCGAAGGGGGGGCCGCCCCGGCTTGAACCCGCGGCCGCCGGTCTCGCCGGAAGCCTCCTTCTTCCTGGAAGGGGGCCTTCTTTCTAGACCGATTGTGCGCCCGGGCCCTCCCGGACGGGCGGCGCATCCCCCGCTTCGTCACCTCCTGCGTGATCGAGGGGGAGCGCCTCGCCGTCGTGGACACCTCGGTCGCCCCCGCCGCGCCGAAGATCCTCGCCTACATCGAGTCGCTCGGCAGAGGGCCGGAGGACCTCGCCCATGTCATCAACACCCATTGCCACTTCGACCACATCGGGGGGAACGGGGTGCTGGCGGGCTGGGCGAGGCCCCGCTTCCACGCCCATCCCCTCGACCGGCCCTGGATCGAGGACCTCGGCCTCCAGGAGAGGGGCCGCCCCGTGCCCGGGATGCGGAAGATCAGCTCCGGCCCGGTGAAGGTCGGGGGAGCGCTCGAAGAAGGCGGGGAGATCGACCTGGGGGGCGGCGTGCGTGTCCAGGCGCTCCACACCCCGGGCCATTCCCCGGGCAGCCTCTCCCTCTTCGTCCCCGGGGACGGCGCCCTCATCTCGGGCGACGTGCTCCCCGAGCCCGGGACCCTCCCCATCTACGAGGATGTCCCCGCCACCCTGGCGAGCCTGGAGAAGCTGCGGGCGGTGAAGGGGGCCGAGGTTCTCCTCTCGGCCATGAGCAAGAAGGTGTGGCGGGGGCGGGAGGTGGGGGAGCACATTGACGCCGGGGAGGGTTACGTCCGGCGCATTGACCGCCTCGTGCGGCAGGCGCAAGGGGAGAAGGGGGCGGGCGTCACGCCCGAGGAGGCGGGGCGCTTCGTCTTCGCGGCGCTCGGGCTGCCCTCCGAAGCGATGATCGCCATCGTGGGCCGCACCTTCGCCGCCCACCTGGCCATCGCCCCGCTGGCCGAGGAGCGCCCGGCGGGTTCCCGAGAGAGGAGATAGGCCATGGGTCTGCATCTCTACACCCGGAGCTGGGAGGGTCCCCTCCAGGGCAAGGGGGGAGAGGCCTGGCTCCAGGGCCGGGCGCTCCTGGACGATCCCCGCGCCTGCGGGGCGGCCATCGCCCGCCACCAGGCGGGAAACCCGCTGCCCGCCTTCGCGCGGGAGCGCCCCGACGTGGGGGGCCTCGCCGCCAAGCTCCGCTTGGCCGAGGGGAAGGCGCACATCGTCGTGGTGGGGAACGGGGGCTCCATCCGCAACGTCTGGGCGCTCTACCGGGCGCTCGCGGAGGGGAGGGCTCCCCGCCAGCTCCACCTCCTGGACGGCACCGACCCGAGCGGCCTCTTCGGCGAGCTGCTCTCGGGCCGGGGCCGCTTCTCCCCGAAGAACACCCTGGTGGTGCCGGTCAGCAAGTCCGGCAACACCGAGAACGTGGTGCAGGAGTCGGAGATCCTCCTCGATCGCGGCTACCCGATGATCGCCGTCATCAGCTCGGGCAAGAGCAAGCTTGCCGCGCTGGTGGAGGGGAAGGGGCTCGACCGCTTCCCGCACCCGGACGAGGTGGGGGGGCGCTACACCGCGGGGCAGAACAACGCCCTCCTGCCCTTCGCCCTCGTGGAGGGGAGCGACGGGAACGCCCGGAGGCTCGACGCCGCCTTCGCCGCCGCGCACGAGCGCATGGCGCCCCCGGCGCCCTCGGAGCGGAACATCGCCAAGGCGCTCGCCCTCGGGCTGTGGCGGGCCGAGCTGGCGGGCTACG
>JACPCT010000267.1:0-4577 GCA_016184445.1 Candidatus Tectimicrobiota bacterium
CGTGATAGACCTTCCGCGCTATGGTGTTGGAGAGTTTGAATTCCGCGGCGAGAAACGCGACGCCCAGATCCTTTTGCTGGCGGTAGAGCTGGACCGACTTCAAGGTAGCGCGCACAAGGCGCTTGACTTGTTGGGGCTGGGAGCGGATTTTTTTCTCGCTCGTAACGAGGCCGTTGACGGTGGGCGCGTCGGGCACTTCCTTGCCGAGGAAGGCGAGGATACGGAGCCCTTTCTCCTCCGCCAGCGCCGAAAAGGGCGGCGCTAAGACTGCCGCATCGAGCGCTCCCGCCATAAGGCCCTGAAGTCCGATAGGAGAAAACTGCCCGGAGACATAGATGACATCCTTTTCCGGATCAAGCCCTTGCTTGCGCAAGAAGCGCTTCAGCACAATGTGGGGAGTGTCTCCGGGGAAGGAGACGCCAATTTTTTTTCCTTTTAGCGCCTCATTGTTCTGAATCTCTGGCCGGGTTGCGAGCCAAAATGCGGCCTTGTCGTCGAGAGCATAAACGAGCTTTAGGGGAAAGCCACGAGCTGCCGCTCTGAGGGCTGCGCCGCCATGCGCCAGGTAATCGATTTGGCCGGCTCCCAAAGCGGCGAGCGCCAAATCCGTGCGCGCGGCGGAGAATTCCAGCTCCAGACCCTCAGCGCCATAGATTCCTTGCTTGCTGCCGAAGTAGAAGGGCGCGTACTGAACCCCCACCACCGGCATGGCAAGGCGAATCTTTTCGGCTGCCCGTGCGGGACCGGTACCGGCTGGGGTCAAACAGAGGGCAAGAGAAAAGAGAAAACAGGCCCCGATCGGGAGGGGTTTGAAAGCGACGGGGGAAGTTTGCGCCATGTGACAGGCTCCTAAATTGGCAGATGTGCCATCCGATCGTTGGAACAAGACGGTGCCTAATTACGGGAAGGGGATCACGATACCCGATGTATAAAATGTTTTAACTTAAGTAGTCAAGGCCTGAATTGTCTTGACTTCGGGGCCTGGGTCAAATAGTTTGGCCATTGATATCTGCTGCGCTGTGAAAGTAGACGCCTTGCCTTCCCTCGCAGAAAAAGTTGTCCTGGTTACCGGCGCCAGCCGCGGAATCGGCGCGGCCGCAGCCAAAAGAATGGCGCGTGCGGGGGCCTCCATCGTGATCAACTTTCTGCAAAATCGTGACCGTGCATTGGCAGTCCTCGATGAGATAGAAAAGACGGGCGGAAAAGGAATGATCTTCCAGGCCGATGTGACCGAGAGAGAGCCGGTTGAGGAAATGGCGCGGGCGGTCACGGAAAAATTCGGGGCGGTGGATGTGCTCGTCAACAACGCCTTCTTCCCCTTCGAGGTTGGTCCGCTGCACCAGATCTCTTGGAAGGGATTGGAGCAGGCAGCCGGCAGAGAGCTTGCCGCGCTCTACAACTGCACTCGGGCCTTCGTTCCGGGAATGATCGAAAAAAAGAAGGGTAAAATCATCGTTGTCAGCAGCCGCGTGTCGCAGCAGCCGCTGCCCCGCCTGGGCGCCCATTCCATAGGCAAGGCAGCGCTCGAGGCGATGGCCAATACGATGGCGATCGAACTCGGCCCTCACGGCATTACCGTCAATGTCGTCACCCCCGCTTTCACCTTGACCGACGCCTCGGCGATCATGTCCGAGGAGTTTAAGGAAAGGGTGCTGAGATCGAGACCGCTCAGAAAGCACATCTATCCTGAAGATGTGGCCGGCACTATCGCTTTTCTCGCCAGCGACGATGCCGACTTGTTAACCGGAAGCCACCTCCTGGTTACCGCCGGAAGCCATCTGCAGATTTGAAACTCGTCAATGGTTAATGGTCAATCGTCAATCGTTCCGGAGACTTCGTCAATCGTCAATCGTTATTCGTCAATGGGCCTCCTCCTCCCCCCGGTTGACGGTTGACGTTTGACGGTTAACGTGTTTCTCCATTGACCAAATTTGCAATCATGCTTTCCCTCGAAGAGATCATGGCAGCGCTTAAGGAAATCGTCGGGCCGCGCTTTGTCTCCGCCAATCCGGTTGACAGAATCAACTATCAGCACACGCTTGCCTACGGCGCTTTCCGCTCTCTCCCCGACGTCGTGGTCCGGGTCGAGTCGGGCGACGACGGGCGCCATCCCCTGTGCGAGATCTTGCGCTTCGCCAACGAGCACAGAATCCCGGTCGTGGCCAAGGGCGGCGTGGGCATGGGGATCAGCTCGCCGCTCAAAGGGGGCATACTCCTCGACATGCTCGGGATGGACAAAGTGCTGGCGGTCAACCCTGCGCTTCAATACGTCATCGCCGAAGGTGGAGCGAGCGTTTACAGCATTCACTACGCGCTCCGGGAGCACGGCTTGATGTTGCCCAATTACGGAAGTTACGGCCCTGCGGTTATCATCGGGGCCATGGTGAACAAAGGCGGTGTGGGCTACGGCATGACCCGTTACGGCTACATCGCCGACCTCGTCATCGGGCTCGAGGTTGTTCTTCCCGACGGCAGGGTGGTCAGGCTCGGCGCTCTGGCCAATGATGGGACGGAGTTCGGGCCCTTTCAGAAATGGATTCATCTCCCTGATCTTCTGGGCCTGTTCACGCTCGCGGCGGGCTCCTTGGGCATCATCAGCAAGGTCTGCCTGAGGGCGATCGAGGGCAGGCGGGAGTGGCTTCACGATTACTGCTATTCGTTCCGGCGCGATCAGCTCGAGCAGGTGCAAGAGGCGCTGCTGCGGCTGGTCAAGGGCGAGGTGGTCTTCGATATTCACTTTACCGACCGCTGGCAATACCACTGGCCCATGGAAGAAGGGCTCTACGACGAGGCGAAGATCCCCGCGGACGGCTGGTTCTTTTTGAAGACGGTCCTGTTTGCGCGTGACTCGGAAGAGCTCGCTTACAAGGAAAGGCGGATGAAAACGATCTATGAGGAGCGGGGCGGGATCGAGGTCGCGGAGATCGCCGACAAGGCAATGGGAGCCGAGGCGCAGAGGCGCGGGCTCCATGGCTGGCCCGATTATCACATCATGGGACCGGACGGCTGGTGCAGCACGGTCGTGCGCCATACCGGAATGTTCGCCGTAACCTCGAAGATGTATCCCCTCACTTTTTTGAAAGAGATGTACGACCTGGACGAGGCGGCGAAGCGGGAATGTGGCTTGTGGGATGCCGAGCATTCCCCGCAGCATGACAGCTACGTGACCCGGGATTTGGCGATTAAAGAAGAGTACTTCGTTTTTTACAATCCTTACGACGAGCAGGACGTGGCCAAGCTGCGCCGATGGATGGGCAAAGTGCATGAGTTCTGCAATAAAAAAGGTGTGATCTGGACCGCGCCCACGCTGGCGACCAAAGGCCCGTTTCCCTTTGAGCGTCTGGGAAATCTGTATGATTTGATCAAAGAGATCAAGTATCTGATCGATCCCAACAACATTCTCAACCCGGGCGCGCTGGCTCAAGGATGAGAAAGATGCCGGCAGAAGGAACGAAAGGAAATCCACGATCGCTCGGGCTCGAGCGGGTGAAAAAATGGCTTTACGCCAAGGACCTGGCCGAGCGCGGCGCGGGCTGCGTGCTGTGCGGTTCCTGCTACGGTCACGGACCGGTCAATCCGATGGAGGACGAGCCGGGGTTTAAGAGCAAATGTCCACCTTACGAGTTCTATCGCTTCCAGCGCTTCACGCCCAAGTCACGCTGGCTCATGTCCCAGCGCGTCTTTCACGGCCTGGACAAGATCACCCCTGAACTCAAGGAGGTTATCTACACCTGCACGACCTGCCTCATGTGCCAGGAGATCTGCGGCGTGCGTAACGACGGCTACGGCCCCTGGGACATCGGCGTCGCCATGCGTGAAGAGATCACCGAGAAAGAAGGACCGCTGGAGGCGCACCGGTCCATTCTTGAGGGATTGCAGCATCACAACAACCCCTGGCCCCAACCGCGAACCGAGCGCGGCCGATGGGCCGAGGGATTAGGCCTGCCGAAGCCGGGGCAGACGGCGGCTTCGACGCTATTATTTGCCGGCTGCTCCGCCGACCAGCCGAGCGGGAGGGCGGGGGCGCCCTCCTCCCGCTCGGCGAAGGGCAGGAGGGTGCGCATCCAGCCCGGGGCGGGGAAGGTGCACGCCGCCGAGACGGGGACGGCGCCCTCCCCCCAGTCGGCCTCGCCCACGGTGACGAGCTCGCCCTCGTCCGGCTCGCCCCCGACCGGCCGGCTCCCCGGCAGGGTGAAGAGGCGGCTCCCCTCCGGGAGGGACGAGAGCTCCTCCGGCTGGGGGGCGACCGCCTCCCGCCCCAGGGCGCCCACCATGGCGAGACCGGGGTGCTCGAATATCCGGCCCTCGGGATCGGCCGCGACCATGAGCGGATGCATCGGGGAGAGGGGCTCCTCGGAGACGGCTAGCGGGTGGCGACGAAACCCGTGTAGGCGGGGATGGGGTGCCGCTGGCGGAGGACCTGGAAGGCCTCGCGCACCTTGTCGAGCTGGGACTGGACGCGGAGCCCCAGCTCCAGGGGGATCCGCTCGGGCTCGAGCTGGCGGCCGGCGGCGGCAAGGCCGTCCTTGGCGCTCCGGAGCATACCGCGCTCGCCCTCCGAGAGGAGGGCCCGCCCC
>JACPCT010000267.1:4617-13694 GCA_016184445.1 Candidatus Tectimicrobiota bacterium
TGGCTCTCCACTTTCCCTGTGTGCGCGCTCAGCTCGCGGTGCTCCCGCAGGAGGTCGGCCCGGCTGCGGTCGGTGAGGAGCCGCCCGACCACCCCCTCGGTGGCCGTCTTGCCCACCCCCTCCACGCCCTTCCCGACGGCCTGCACGCCCGCGCCCACCGCCTGGACGGGCAGCCGCACCGTCTCCTCCACCGCCTGGGAGGCCCCCTGGCAGCCGGAGAGAAGGAGGACGGCTATCCCCAAGTAAAACAAACGGACCACGAAAAGAGCCCTCCCCAAGACGAAATCCCCCGCCCGCCTGACCGGGGAGAGGTCCGCCCAGCTTACAGGCAAGGCACCGCGGGCGCCACCGGTGAGCCCGCCCCCATGGAACCCCAAAGCGTCCAAGCAATAGATATTTTGCCGCCTCCGCCTGTCCTGAAACGCGCCCGGGCTCCCGTTGCACCCGGGCGGAGGATGAGCGAAAATAGAATAACGTAGTGGAGCACTGGGTTTTCTGGACCGGGTGCTCCATCCCAGCGGAAAGGATCGGCAAAGGAAACCCCAATGGCCCCCTCGGATCCGTTCCAGGAGCTGGCGTTCTTCCAACGCCGGATGCAGCGGCTGCTGGAGGAGAGCCTTCGGGGCCGCCGCAGTGCGCCCGCCCGTGAGAGCGCCTCCGAAAAAACGGTCTGGGCGCCGAAGGTGAACATCTACGAGCGGGACGAGGCAGTGGTGATCTTCGTGGAGCTGCCAGGGGTGGGCTCGCGGGACGAGGTGGAGCTGGAGTTCCAGGAGGGCCTCCTCTCCGTTTCGGGCGTCCGCCGGGAGCCCGCCCTCGTCGAAGGAGCCGAGCAGGTGCTCGCCGAGGGGAGCTTCGGCGGCTTCCGGCGCTTGATCAGCCTGCCGGACGAGGCGGACCCCTCCTCCATCACGGCCAAGATGAAGGCGGGCGTGCTGGAAATCCGCGCGGCGAAGCGCAAGCCCCGGCGGCTGGAGATCTCCGAGTTCACGGATTAATGCCCGCGGCGGAGCCTCCGCTCCCCCGCGTTGCCGTGTCGACGTCTGCCGCCGATTGAAGAGGATGAAGACAAACCATGTCCCGCACACTCCACGCTTCCTCCGCTCGTCGGGCCGCAAACCGGCTGGGCTGGCTGTGCGTCCTCGCCCTGGCCGGGCTTCTTCTCTCCGTGCCGCTGGGAACGGGGGCCTTCGGCGCCTCGCCGCAGGCCCTGCCCTCGCTGGCGGACCTGGCCGAGCGGCTGCGCCCTTCGGTGGTGAACATCAGCGCCGAGACGGTCGTCCAGGCCCAGGGTGGCGGGGTCCCGGGCATGCCGGGCGACCCCTGGAGCGAGATGTTCCGCCGCTTCTTCGAGGGCCAGCCCTTCCCCTTCCCGGAATCCGTGCCGCAGGCCCCCCCGGCCGAGCAGCGGACCTCCAGCCTCGGCTCAGGCCTCATCGTTGACAAGGAGGGGTTCATCCTCACGAACAACCACGTCATCGAGCGGGCGACGGGCATCACCGTCGTCTTCGACGACCGCAAGCGGCGCAAGGCCACCGTCGTGGGCCGCGACGCGCTGACCGACCTGGCGCTCCTCAAGGTCGAGAAGAAGCCCGGTGACACCTTCGTCCCCGTCAGGCTGGGCGACAGCGACAAGCTTCGCGTGGGCGACTGGGTGATGGCCATCGGCAATCCCTTCGGCCTCTCCCACACCGTGACGGCCGGGATCGTGAGCGCCAAGGGCCGGGTCATCGGCGCCGGGCGCTTCGACGACTTCATCCAGACGGACGCCTCCATCAACCCGGGCAACAGCGGCGGGCCGCTCTTCAACCTCGAGGGCGAGGTGATCGGCATCAACACCGCCATCTTCAGCCGGGCGGGCGGCAACATCGGCATCGGCTTCGCCATCCCGGCGAACATGGCCAAGACCATCATCCCCCAGCTGCGGCGGGGCTCGGTCGTCCGCGGGTTCCTGGGCGTCTCGATCCAGTCCCTCAGCGAGACAATGGCCAAGGGCCTCGGCCTCAAGGACGCGCGGGGGGCCATCGTCGCGAGCGTCGTGGACGACAGCCCGGCGGCCAAGGCAGGCATCCGGCGCGGCGACGTGATCGTCGCCCTGGACGGCAAGAAGATCGAGAAGGCCCGCGACCTCTCGCGCACGGCGGCCGGCCTGAAGCCGGGCGCCGCCGTGAAGGTGGAGCTCCTGCGGGCGGGCAAGCCCGTCAGCGCCACCCTCACGGTGGGCCGCATGCCGGATGAGGAGGAGATGATCGCCCGCGCCCCCACGCGGGAGAACCTCGCCTCCCAGCTGGGCGTCCAGGTGCAGGACCTCACCCCCGACATCGCCCGCCAGGTCGGGGCCCGCGCGAGGACGGGCGTGGTGGTCAGCACCGTGGCGCCGGGCAGCCCCGCCGCCCAGGTGGGCCTCCAGCGGGGGGACGTGATCATCGAGGTGAACCAGAAGCGCGTCCGCAACGTGAACGAGATGATCGCGGCCCTGAACAAGGGGAAAGGGACGGGCAACCTCTTCTTCGTCGAGCGGAAGGGATCCACCTTCTACATGGCCATCGAGAGCCAGGGTTGAGCCAGTCCGAAGCGGCCGAGGCGACCGTACTCAACGCGAGCCTGCTCGAGGCCGCCGGCCGCATCTGCGCCCAGATCGGGGCGAGGGCGTTGTTCGTGCACGCCGACGCCCTCAAGGGGCTGGAGCAGCTGGAGCAGCTCCCCCGCGAGGTGGAGCGCCACGTCACCACCTGCTCGGCCGAGCTCCACGAGGCCCTCGTCGGCCGGGGCTGCCGCGCCATCCGGCTGCCCGAGCTGGCGCTCGGCCGGCTGGACATCATCAAGATGGGGGTGCTCATCGCCCTCAGCGAGGGTTCCATCACGAAGCAGGACACCATCGTCTGCCTCTCCGGCCTCGCCGAGAACGGCCAGATCGACACCCTCATGGTGTTCCGGCTGGACCGCGAGAAGGAGATGTTCCAGACCTCGGAAGTGCCCAACGCCGTGGACGGGATAGACCCCAAGGTGTTCGAGACGGTGCTCTCCCTCTCGCTCGAGCTCGCCTCCGAGGGGCGCGAGGGCAAGCCGCGCGGGGCCCTCCTGGTCCTGGGGGACCACGAGCTGGTGCTCCAGTACTCGCGCCAGCTCGTGATCAACCCCTTCCACGGATACCCCGAGGAGCAGCGCAACATCCTGGACCCCACACTGCGGGAGACCATCAAGGAGTTCAGCGCCATCGACGGGGCCTTCGTCATCCGCGGGGACGGCGTCATCGAGGCGGCGGGCCGGCACCTGAACGCCGCCCCGCGCGCCGACCTGCCCCTGGGCCTGGGCTCCCGGCACATGGCGGCCTCGGGCATCACCGAGGTGAGCGCGGCCACCTCCTTCGCGGTGAGCGAGTCCACCGGCACGGTGAGCGTGTTCAAGGACGGCAAGATCCTCATGCAGATCAGCAAGTCCCAGCCGGCCCAGCCGGCCCGCAAGAAGAAGAAAGGCTCCTAGGGAGAAAGGCACATGGCGTACAGAAGGCTCTTCGGGCTCTTCGTCCTGGTCATCGCGGGCGTCCTGGGGGTGAGCTCGCTGCTCCTCATGCTCGACCTGATCGGGCTCTCTCCCTTCTAACCGCCCCCTTCGGGCCGCCCGGATGCCGCCCGACCCATTCGAGCGCTACCGGCACAACCTCCACCTCTCCCCGATCTCGACCCCGACCCTGGAGGCCCTCGCCGGGCGCTGCGGCCTGGGGCGGGACTCGGCCGTCCTCGACGCCGCCTGCGGCAAGGGGGGCGCCTGCCTCGTCCTCGCCCGGCGCTTCGGCTGCCAGGCGATCGGGGTGGAGGCCCGGCCCGAGTTCGCCGAGGAGGCGCGCCGCCTGGCCCTCTTCGCGGACCTCGCCCACCTCGTGGACGTGGTGGAGGCCCCGCCGGAGGGCCTCCCCTTCGACGAGGGCCACTTCGACCTGGTCCTGCGGCTGGGGCCGCCCCGCCCCTTCGACGCCCTGGGGGCCGCCCTGGGCATCAGGCCCCTGGTCCGGCGGGGGGCTGGATGATGCTCGGCTGCCTGGTGTGGAAGGCGGGGGCGCGGGCTGCCGCCGGGGCGCCGCTGCACGCTTGGCTGGAGGGCTTTGCACCGGCCGGGTTGCGAGAGGCGCAGGAGCTTCGCCGCTCTTTCGAGGAGGCGGGCCTGGTGGTCGAGGCGGCCGAGATCGAGCCCGACGCCTCCTGGGAGGCGTTTTTGGCCCCCCAGGCCCAGATCATCTTGGAGAACCGCCGCGATCCGGGCCCCCCCGGGGGGAGAGGGGGGTGCTCGGCCGCTGGCAGGGGGAGCTCGATCTCTTCCACAGCGGGGGGGCCGGGAGGCCCTGGCCTACGCCGTCTTTCTCCTCCGCCTTCCGGATCAAGATGAGACTCCGGAGGGGGGAATCCGGTAAACTGGCGGACGCACGTCCACCTGGAGGGAGACGCCGTGAGCGACGAAGCCGCCACCAAACCGAAACGGAAAATCCGGCACCTGGGAATCCTCACCGGGGGAGGGGACTGCCCCGGCCTGAACGCCGTCATCCGGGGCGCGGTCCTCACCGCCGCGCGGGAGGGGGTGCGCGTCACCGGCATCCGCAACGCCTTCGCGGGCCTCCTCCACAAGAGCTACATCCAACTCGAGCCCGAGACGGTCGAGGACCTCCTCCAGCGCGGCGGGACCTACCTGGGCAGCTCCAACCGCGACAACCCCTTCGCCTACCCGATGACCATCGACGGCCAGCAGCGCGTGGTGGACGTTTCGGACACCATCATAACGAACTTCCGCGAGGCGGGCCTCGACGGCCTCATCGCCGTCGGGGGAGACGGCACCCTCGCCATCACCTACGGCCTCACCCAGAAGGGGCTCCCCGCCATCTGCGTCCCCAAGACCATCGACAACGACCTCCTGGCCACGGACGTGACCTTCGGCTTCGACACCGCCGTGGGCACGGCCACCGAGGCCATCGACCGCATCCGCACCACGGCCGAGAGCCACGGCCGGCTGATGGTGGTGGAGGTGATGGGACGGAACGCCGGCTGGATCGCCCTCTTCTCCGGCCTCTCCGGGGGGGCGGACGTGATCCTCCTGCCCGAGATCCCCTTCTCCATGGACGCCATAGCCGCCAAGCTCCGCGAGGACCGCGCCTCCGGCAAGCGCTTCAGCATCATCGTGGTGGCCGAAGGGGCCCACTTGAAGGGCGGCGACGTCGTGGTGAAGGCGATGGTGAACGACCCCACCGAGCCGCGCCGCCTGGGCGGGGTCGGCAACCTCGTGGGGCAGAAGCTGGAGGAGATGACCGGCATCGAGACCCGCGTCACCATCCTCGGCCACATCCAGCGCGGGGGCACCCCCTCGACCTACGACCGCAACCTCTCCACCCGCTTCGGCGTCCACGCCGCCCTGAACGCCATCGCCGGGAACTTCGGCCACCTGGTGGCCCTCAAGCACGGAGGGATCGCCCTCGTCCCCCTCGGGGAGGCGGCCAAGGGCCAGCGCCTCGTCCCCCTGGACAGCGACTTCATCCGGGTGGGGCGCTCGGTGGGCATCTCCTTCGGGGACGAGGAGTAACATGACCCGGGAGACCGAATGAACGAAATCGTCTCGCTCACCCTCCAGGAGATCAGCGGGCGCCTGCGGGCCCGGGAGATCTCGGCCGAGGAGGCGGCGCGCGCCTACCTGGACCGCATCGCCGAGACGGAGGGCCGCGTCCACGCCTACCTGAGCGTCCTGGAGGGGGAGGCCCTGGAGGCCGCGCGCGCGGCCGACAAGCGCCTCAAGGCGGGGGAGCCTGGCTCCCCCCTCCTCGGCGTCCCCGTGGCGGTGAAGGACCTCCTCTGCATGCAGGGCACGCGCACCACCTGCGGCTCGCGCATCCTCGGTGGCTTCACCGCGCCCTACGACGCCACCGCCGTGGCCCTCCTCAAGAAGGCGGGCGCCGTCATCCTGGGCAAGCTGAACATGGACGAGTTCGCCATGGGCTCCTCCACCGAGCGGAGCGCCTACGGCCCCACCCGCAACCCCTGGAACCTGGAGGCGACCCCCGGCGGGAGCAGCGGAGGCTCCGCCGCCGCCGTGGCGGCCCGATCGGCCGCGGCCACCCTGGGCTCGGACACCGGGGGGTCCATCCGCCAGCCCGCCGCCTGCTGCGGGGTGGTGGGCATGAAGCCCACCTACGGGAGGGTCTCGCGCTACGGCCTCATCGCCTTCGCGAGCTCGCTGGACCAGATCGGCCCCCTCGCCCGCACGGTGCGCGACTGCGCCATCGTGCTGACCGCCGTGAGCGGCCACGACCCGCGCGACTCCACCTCGGCGGACGAGCCCGTGCCCGACTACGCGGCGGGCCTCGGCGACGGGGCCGGGGGGATGCGGATCGGCATCCCCAAGGAGTACTTCGTCGAGGGGACGGACCCGGAGGTGGAGGCCGCCGTGCGCGAGGCCATCCGGGTGATGGAGGGCCTGGGGGCGCGGGTGGAGGAGGTCTCCCTCCCCCACACCGAGTACGCGCTCCCCGTCTACTACATCCTCGCGCCGGCCGAGGCGAGCAGCAACCTCGCCCGCTACGACGGCGTGCGCTACGGGTTGCGCGAGGAGGGGGAGTCCGAGTACGGCCCGCTCTTCGGGATGTACGCGGCGAGCCGCGAGGCCGGCTTCGGCGAGGAGGTGAAGCGCCGCATCATGCTGGGCACCTACGCCCTCTCCTCGGGCTACTACGACGCCTACTACACCAAGGCGCAGCGCGTGCGCACCCTCGTCAGCCGCGACTTCCAGGAGGCGTTCAGGAAGGTGGACGTGATCCTCTCGGCCACGGCGCCAACCGCCGCCTTCCGCCTGGGGGAGCGCATGGCCGATCCCATCAGCATGTACCTCTCGGACATCCTCACCATCCCATGCAACCTGGCCGGGCTGCCGGGCATCAGCGTCCCCTGCGGCTTCACCTCGGGGAAGCTCCCCATCGGGCTCCAGTTCGTCGGCAGGCCCTTCGGCGAGCGCGAGGTGCTGCGCGCGGCGGCCGCCTTCGAGGGCGCGACCGCCCACCACCTGGCGCTCCCTCCCCTCTAGGCCGCGGAGAAGCGGACGATGGCGAAGCGTCACGAGGTGACCGAGCTGCTGGGGGACGGCATCGCCGAAGAGCTCCGCCAGAGCGTCCGCGCCGTGGCGGTGTCCCTGCCGGTCGACGTGGCCTTCGACACGGTGAACCTCGAGCACTCGAACCGCCGCGCCGCCGGCCGCCCGATCTACGACCAGGCCGCCGCCTCGATGAAGCGCACCGGGGTGGGCATCAAGTACCCGACCGCCACCATCGAGGAGAGCCCCAACGCCGTGCTGCGCAAGCTCCTCAAGTTCGCCGTCATCCACCGGCCCGTCACCACCATCCCCGGCCTGAAGACGCATTTCACGGGCAAGATCGACCTCGACATCGTCCGGGTGGCCACGGGGGGGACCTACGAGGACCCCGGCCAGATGATCGGCGACTACGCCGCGGTGAGCCTGCGCATGGTGGACCGGAAGACCTGCGAGCAGGCGGCCCACTACGCCTTCTCCATCGCGGCGCGCGACCGCAAGTCCCTCACCTCCTCCAGCAAGTACACCATCCAGCGGGTGACGGACGGCCTCTTCGAGGACATCGTGGCCGAGGTGGCCAAGGAGACGGCCTTCGCGGGCCAGGTCGAGCACCGCCGCGAGCTCTTCGACGCCCTCCTCGCCAAGCTGGTCATGCAGCCCGAGCACTTCCAGGTCATCCTGGTGCTGAACGAGTACGGGGATTTCCTCTCCGACCTGGCGAGCGGGCTCATCGGGAGCCTGGGGCTGGGGGCCTCGGTCTCCCTCGCCTTCGACGACCGGGGCCTGGTCTCCGCCGCCATGTTCGACGCCGTCCACGGCACCGCGCCGGACATCGCGGGCCAGGACAAGGCGAACCCCACGGCCATCCTGCTGGCCTTCTCCCTCCTCCTCGCCCACCTCGGGGAGGCCAAGGCGGCGGGGGCGCTCAGGCGGGGGCTCTTCGACTGCCTGGACGCCAAGGAGGCTACCCGCGACCTGGGCGGCGCCCTCGGCACCCGGGCGTTCACCGAGGCCGTCATCCGCCGCGCGGCGGAGCGGCTCAAAGGATAGGGAAGGAGCGATGGCGTACGAGACCGTGATCGGGCTGGAGGTCCACGCCCAGCTCTCGACCCAAAGCAAGATCTTCTGCGCCTCGAGCGCGGCCTTCGGCGCCGCCCCCAACGCCCACACCTGCACGGTGGACCTGGGGCTCCCCGGCGTGCTGCCGGTGCTGAACCGCGAGGTGGTGGAGTTCACCCTGAGGCTGGGCCTGGCCGTCGGGGCCGAGGTCGCCCCGGCCTGCCGCTTCGCCCGGAAGCACTACTTCTACCCGGACCTCCCCAAGGGCTACCAGATCAGCCAGTACGAGGAGCCCATCTGCCGGGGCGGGGAGGTCCACCTCCTCACGAAGAACGGCGCCGGGCGCGTGGTGCGCCTGACCCGCATCCACATGGAGGAGGACGCGGGCAAGCTCATCCACGGGGAGGAGCTGGGCGACCCCCAGCACTCCTACGTGGACTTCAACCGCGCCGGGGTGCCGCTCCTCGAGATCGTGACCGAGCCCGACCTCCGGAGCCCCGAGGAGGCCGAGGCCTTCCTGCGCAAGCTCCGCACCCTCGTGCGCTACCTCGGCATCTGCGACGGCAACATGCAGGAGGGGAGCCTGCGCTGCGACGCCGCGCTGGAATATGAAGAAGTGCGCCAGCGCCAGGCCCTCGACGCGGGCCGCCCCATCGAGCAGGAGACCCGGCTCTGGAACGACGCCCAGGGCGCCACCCTCGCCATGCGCTCGAAGGAGTACGCCCACGACTACCGCTACTTCCCCGACCCGGACCTCGTCCCCCTCGCGGTGGGCCGGGAGTGGCTCGACAAGGTGCGGGCCCAGCTCCCCGAGCTCCCCGACGCCAAGCGCGAAAGGTTCCAGCGCGAGTACGGCCTCCCCCCCTACGACGCCGAGGTTCTCACCGAGGAGCGCGCCCTGGCGGACTACTACGAGAGCGTGGTGAACATCACGGGCCGGGACCGGGCCAAGCCGGCGA
>JACPCT010000439.1 GCA_016184445.1 Candidatus Tectimicrobiota bacterium
AGGCCTCCCGCACCGGCAGCCTCGCCGGCCCGGGCAGGGCGTGGACGCGCAGGAGGAGGGCGTGGACGGCGTCCTCCCCCCAGCGCCTGAAGCGCTCCTCGGCCGCCGCGTCCGACCAGATGTGCTGCCCCCGCAGGGCCAGGAGCGCCCCGAGGGATGTGACGCGGACCGCCCCGGCCAGCTCCGCCCAGTGGGTGATCACCAGCTCGTCCGGCCTCGGCGGCTCCGCCTCGAGCCGCGCGAGCGCCTCCCGCGCCCCGGGGACGACGCTCTCGGGCTTCTGGTGGAACCAGGTCGGATAGAGCAAGAAGGCCGGCTGGGCGGGCGCGAACCCGCCCCCCTCCTCCCGGATGCCCCCCTTGCGGAGGACGAGGGCCTGCCGCCCCGAGGCCAGGGCCCAGCAGATGAGCGCCCACTCCTTGAACGCCTTGCGCATGAGCCGCCTCAAGCGGTGGAGAGGGCCTTCCCGACGAGGGCGGCCGCCTCGGGCGGCAGGGCCAGCCCGAGGGCGGCCTTTTGCCCGCGCGGGGACATCTTCGCCCAGGTCTTGCGGAGGATGCCGATCACCTTCTCCTCCTCGTGCTGCTGGGAGAAATCGAGGAAATAGCTTTCCAAGAAGACGAGGCAGGCGGCGTCCTCCAGGAGCTGCGCCTCGGGGTCGGACTTCAGCCGCTCCTTCCGGAGGAGCGACTGGACGCGCGCGATCGCCTCCCCGCCGTAGCCGGCCTCCCGCAGGATGGCGCCGGCCTTCTCCGCGTGGAACCTGGCCAGCCCGGTCCGCCACTGGAGATAGCCCTTCCGGTCCCTGGGGTAGCTGTCGCGCGGGACCGTCCACCGGCAGAGGTGCTGGGCGCGCACCGCCAGGCGGAGCGCCTCCGAGGCGGCGGGCTCGAGCCGGCTCAGCCACTCCGTCATGCGGAGGGCGTAGAGGAGCTCCTTGGGGTACTCCTTCCCCTCGAAGACCTCCCGGTGCCGGCTCAGCCACTCCGTCATGCGGAGGGCGTAGAGGAGCTCCTTGGGGTACTCCTTCCCCTCGAAGACCTCCCGGTAGGGATCCTCCCGGTTGGCCGCGTCCAAGCGCTCGATGGCCGCCCGGAACCGGCCTTCATCCTCGCTCATCTCCTCCCTCCAGACCGCCCGGCCCATTCACAGACTCATCATAACTTATTGAAAATAAAAGATAAACTTAACATCTTCCGGACTAAGTGTACCACAAAGGCGGCCGGAGTCAAAATCTCAATTAAATTTATTTAGAATTAATTTTTAATCTCTATTGACAAACTTGACTAAAGCTGGCAATTTTTACCATACTTAAGTTGTTTAATCGGCATTTAGCTTGTAAATCAGGGATGGCCGCAGGATAAGGGGTTTTCGAGACGAACCCGCCGGGACGGCCCCCGGGAACCTGGGGGAAAGCCGCCCAGCATCGGACATAAGAGCGCCGGACAAAAGGACAAGCCAATGCCCCTCTCCCCGCGGGAGGAATCCTCAACGGCCAGCGGCCGAGTCGCCATCGTGGGCGCCGGACCGGGGGATCCCGACCTGCTCACCCTCCGCGCGGCCCGACTCATCGCCCGCGCGGGGGCGCTCGTCCACGACAGGCTCCTCTCCCCCGAGATCCTGGACAAGGGGGGCGACCCCTTCGTCTTCGGCCGGGGGGGGGAAGAGGCCGAGGCCTTGGCCCAAGCCGGGGTCCCCTTCGAGGTCGTGCCGGGCGTCACCTCCGCCGTGGCGGCCCCCGCCTTCGCCGGCATCCCGGTGACCCACCGGGGGCTCGCCGCCTCGGTCACCTTCGTGACCGCCCACGAGGACCCCGCCAAGGAATCGGGCCAGGTCGACTACGCCCACCTGGCCCGCGCGAAGGGCACCCTCGTCTTCCTGATGGGGGCGCGCTCGGTGGGCCGCATCGCCCGGAGCCTCATCGGCAACGGGATGCCCGCCCGGACTCCCGTGGCCATCGTGGAGAACGGCTCGACCCCCCGCCAGCGCACGCTGCGCTGCCGCCTCGGCGGGGCGGCGCGGCTGGCCGAGCGCGAGGAGGTCGCCGCCCCCGCCGTGGTGGTGGTGGGAGAGGTCGCCGCCCTGGCCGATTCGCTCGCCTGGTTCCAGCCCGAGGCCGCTCCGGAGATGCCCTGCTGCCGGCCCCCCCGCGATGAAGAGACGCTGGCGGCCCGCGCCCTGGGCGCGCGGCCCGGACCCCATGTGAGGACGCCATGAACCCCCTGACCACCGCCAGCGCCAGGCCGACGCCCAGATGTTCCGGATCAAGATCCCCTTCGGGGGCCTGACCGCGGACCAGCTCGGCGCCCTCGGCGTCATCGCGCGCGACCACGCCCCCCTGAAGAAGGGCCACGTCACGACGCGCGAGAACGTCCAGTTCCACTTCCTCCCGCTGGAGAAGGCCGCCGACCTCATGCGCCTCCTCGGCGAGGCCGGGCTGACCACCCGCGAGGCCTGCGGCAACTGCGTCCGCAACGTGACGGGCTGCCCCTTCGCCGGGGTGTGCCCCGACCAGGTCTTCGACGCCACGCCCTACGCGGGGGCCTTCGCCCGCTACTTCGTCCGCAAGCCCTTCACCCAGACCCTCCCGCGCAAGTTCAAGGTGGCCTTCTCGAGCTGCGCCTCGGACTGCGTCGTGGCCGGCATCCACGACATCGGCTTCATCCCCGCCGTCCAGGACCGGGACGGAGAGGAGGTCCGGGGCTTCCGCATGCTGGTGGGGGGCGGCCTCGCCACCATGCCCAAGGTCGCCCAGGAGCTCTACTCCTTCGTCCCCGTCTCGGACTTCCTGCGGGTGAGCGAGGCCATCCTCCGCGTCTTCAACGCCTCCCAGGAGCTCCGCAAGACCAAGTTCAAGGCGCGCATCAAGTTCCTGGTGGACTGGATCGGGATCGACGGCCTGCGCGAGCGCGTCGAGGAGGAGCTGCGCCAGGAGTGGGCGCGCGAGCCCGTGGACCCCGAGCCCTACCTCTGGACCGACGACGAGGAGGGGGACGCCCCGCCCGTGCTCCCCATGTCGAACGGCCACCCCGCCGCGGACGGCGAGCTCTCCGCCTTCTCCGCCTGGCGGGCCGCCAACGCGAAGGCCCAGCGCCAGCCGGGCTACTCCGCCGCCGAGGTCCAGCTCCCCCTCGGGGACATCACCGCCGATCAGTTCTTCGCCCTGGCCGATCTCGCCCGCCGCTTCGCGCGCGGGCGGGCCCGCACCAGCTTCCAGCAGAACCTCGTCCTCCGCTGGGTGAGGGAGGCGGACCTCCTCCCCCTCTGGCGGGAGCTCAAGCGCATCGGCCTGGCCGAGGCGGACGCGGGCGGCATCACCGACATCGTCTCCTGCCCCGGCACCGACTCCTGCAAGCTCGGCATCACCTCCTCCATGGGGCTCGCCAAGGCGCTGCGGGAGACCCTGGAGAAGACCGAGCTCGGCGACCCCCTCGTCCGCAAGCTCCACATCAAGATGAGCGGCTGCCCCAACTCCTGCGGCCAGCACCACATCGCCGACATCGGCTTCCACGGCGGCACCCTCAAGTCCGGGGGCCAGCAGCTCCCCGCCTACGAGGTGTTCCTGGGCGGCCAGTACATGCAGACCGGCGGACAGACCCGGATCGGGGACCGCATCCACGTCCGCATCCCGGCCAAGCGGGTGCCCGAGGCCCTGGCGCGCATCCTGGGCCTCTACACCGCGGAGCGGCGGGCCGGGGAGGAGTTCGGCGCCTTCTACCGCCGGGCGGGCGCGGCCCCCTTCGAGGCGGCGCTCCAGGACCTCAACCAGCCCGGCGCCTTCAACGACGAGCCCGAACTCTTCAAGGACTGGAGCCAGGACACGGTCTACCAGCTCCAGCGCGGCGAGGGCGAGTGCATGGCGTAGGGGCGAAGTCCCGCAACGCTGGTCATTTGGGCAAGGGAAGGATTTCAGCCCTCTCCCTCCGGGAGAGGGCTGGGGCGAGGGAGAATTTCTTCGGGAGCAACCGTTCTTTCCCTCACCCCCTTCCCCTCTCCCAAAGGGAGAGGGGCGGAAGCTCAACGAGACTTGTTCCTTGAAGCGCCTTGCTCAGCGAAGCGATCTGTCTGGATTTCTTCCAGCTCGCCGGAGGAGGCGGGGATGCCCAAGCCCAAGCTGGCCGTCCTCCTCCTGGGCCACGGGAGCCAGGCCGAGGGCGCGAACGAGGCCATGCACCGCGTCGAGGCCGACCTCCGGGAGCGCCACCCGGAGTGGATCGTGGAGAGCGCCTTCCTGGAGATCAACCGCCCCACCATCCCCGAGGGCATCGAGCTCTGCGCCGGGTGGGGGGCGGAG
>JACPCT010000440.1 GCA_016184445.1 Candidatus Tectimicrobiota bacterium
CGCCGCCAAGGGGAAGAGGGCCGTCCGCCTCGACCTCAAGAAAGCGAAGCCCGCCAAGGCCGACATCCTCGCCCTCATCCTCGGGCCCAGCGGCAACCTCCGCGCCCCGGCCATCCGGAATGGCCGGACGCTGGTCGTCGGGTTTGATGAGGGGATGTACAAGGAGGTGTTCAGATAGGGGGATATTTTCGGCAGGCCGCATTTGTCGGATGCAGAGGCGTTCATTTGAATGCCCCTGCCTTTTTTCTTCACCGGGCCAACTGGCCCTGGGTGGGCTCCGTTCAGCAGAACCAGGATTCGGTGAGGCGGGGGGGCCTCGCCCGGCCGGGGGAGAGGCCGGCGAGGGCGGACCCGGCGCGGTCCGGCATTTCGAGGACCTCCGCCGCCAGGGCGCGCAGGCGGGCGAAGGTGAGGGCGGGGTCCTCGCCCCGCTCGGCGGCTTCTTCCACGAGGGCGAGTGCCCCCTCGTGGAGGCGGTCCATGCGGGGGTCGGGGTGGGCCCAGCGGTGGACGAAGTTCTCCTGGTCCAGCTCCCGGAGGTGGGGGGCCAGCCCGGGCCGCCCGAGGAGGGCCGAGCCGGGGGGGATGAGGAGGCGGATGGCCATCTGCACCGGGTCCACCTCGTCCGCGAGGTTTTCTTCCTCGATGAAGTCCAAGAGCTCGAAGTAGTCCTCCGCCGAGGTCCAGGGGGTGAAGGCCAGGAGGGAGGGCCTGAGCGAGATCCCCGCCGCGCGGCAGGCGGCGAGGGCCGCGAGGGCCTCCGCGCGCGTGTGGCCCTTGCCGAGGATGGCGAGCACCCGGCCGCTCAGCGACTCCACCGCCGTCACGATGAAGAGGCAGCCGAGGCGCGCGAGCCCGGGGAGCATCCCGGCGTGCTTCACGAGGTGGGAGACCTTGGCGGTGAAGTCGAAGCTGAGATCGGGGAACTCCTCGTGCACCGCCCGGGCCACCCGCAGGGCGTGGGAGGGGCCGTTCAGGAAGTCCGGGTCGGCGAAGGTGATCCTGGGGCACGGCGAAGAAGCGGCCCCCGTACACCGGCGGGATGGGGCAGTGGAGGCACAGGTGCTTGCAGCCCCGGCTCGCCTCGACGGCCCCGGCGAGGAGCATCTCCTCCCCCCGGGCGAGGCGGGCGTAGGAGGCCAGGGGAGGGAGGCCCTCGCGCGAGGGGGCGGGCCAGGGCAGCCTCTCCAGCCGGGGGGAGCCCGCGCGCCCCGGCAGGGCGAGGCCCGCCACCTCGGCGGGGGGGCGGCCCCCGGCCAGCGCCCCGGCGAGGCCCGCCAAGGCGGCCTCGGCCTCCCCGCCCAGGCAGGAGTCGGCGCCGTTGGCGAGGAGGTAGTCCGCGTTCAGCAGCGCGTAGAGGCCGAAGAAGCAGATGTGGCAGCCGGGGTTCGCGGCGCGCAGCCGCCGGGCCGCGGCCACCCCGAGGCGGAGCGCGGTGTGCATGGGGACGCTGATCGCCGCGAGGCGGGCCCGGGCGGCCTTCTCCTCCGAGAAGGGCTCGGCGGCCACGTCGAGCGCGGCGGGCCTGAAGCCCGCCCGGCGCAGGAAGGCGAGGGGCGCGGCCGCGCCGAGGGGCTGGCGGCCCAGCTCGTAGCAGGAGACGAGGAGGATCGCGCCCTCCTCTCTCCACTCTCTCCCCTTGGGGGGCCCGGCGTCCGGGGTCATGGGCTCAACCGGCGGCGCGAAAGAAAAGGCCCCGGACGCGCCGGGCGCCCGGGGCCTGGAGGAGCGTCATTCCTAGGCGTGGAAGGATTTTCCGCACCCGCAGGAGTCGGTGGCGTTCGGGTTCTCGATCTTGAAGCCCGCGCCCTGGATGGAGTCCACGTAGTCGACGCGGGAGCCCCCGAGGAGCTGCATGCTCTGTGGGTCCACGAAGATGTTGAACTCCCCGGCCGGGATCACGATGTCCTGGGGGTCGGGGGCCTCGTCGAAGTAGAGGCCGTAGCTGTGGCCGGAGCACCCGCCCGCCGTCACGGCGACGCGCAGGCCGTGGCCGACCTTCCCCTCCGCCTTGAGGATCTCGTTCACCTTCTCCTGGGCGGCCGGGGTGATGGTGACGCCTTCGGCCTTCTTGGGCTTGGTGGCGTCGAACAGGGTGATGGGGCCGGACATGTGACCGTTCTCCTTTCGCTCGAGCAAGATGATGTGGGCCGATGGGCCGTCTCCCCGCCGGCGCCCGGGGGGAGGGATTCCTAGCGCTTCTCCTGGGGCGCGGCCGGCGCGGGCAGCAGCTCCGCGAGGCCGCGCTGAAGCTTCTCGTCCGTGAGGGTGCAGCACGGCTGGACCGGGAGGTCGGCGAACGTGGTGGTCCGGAAGAACTCCGCCAGCCGCCGCTGGGCCTGGGCGAACACTTCGTTCATGGTGCAGAAGGGCTCGAAGTCGCAGCAGCCGCCGTCGTCCTGGCAGGTGACCAGGGAGATGGGGCCCTCGATGGCCTGGAGCACGTCGAGGAAGCTGATCTCCCCCGGCCGCCGGGCCAGCCGGTAGCCGCCCTTGGGGCCCTGCACCGAAACCACGACCCTGCCCCGGATGAGCATGGGCATCAGCTTGGCGAGGAAGGCGTGGGGGACCTGCTGGGCGCGGGCGATCTCCCCGATGGTGGCCAGGCGCTCGGGCGCCTGGCGCGAGAGGTAGATGATCGCGCGGAGGGCGTAGTCCCCGGCCCGGCTGATTTGCATCGTCCCTCCTCCCTGGCTCTCTCGCGTTGGCCGTCCCGCCCTCCGATTCAGGAGAGAGGGACATAATATGACACCCGGGGTCGTATTTACCGCCTGGAGGAAAAATTGTCAACGGACGGAATGCATCTTTCGCGTGGGCAGTCCGCAATCACTCCCTTTGTTCCCATGTGGTCGGGAAAAGGCAGCTTGATTATTTTCACTTACAAGAATGAGTCGGCAGGCTATAAATTAAGTTGACATAAACACACT
>JACPCT010000441.1 GCA_016184445.1 Candidatus Tectimicrobiota bacterium
GGCCAGGCCGCCGCCGCCGTGGGCGCGGGGGGGAAGACGAGCCTCCTCGAGGCCATCGCCGCCGAGTGCCACGCCGCGGGCTGGCGCCCGGCGCTCCTCACCACCACGACCAGGATTTTCGCCCCCCGGGAGGACGCCCCTCTCCTCCTCGGAGAGGCGGGCCCCCTCGCCCGGGCCCTTGCCTCGCGGGGCGGGGACCCTCCCGGGCCCGTCACCCTGGCGCGGGCCCGCATCGGCGAAGCGCCCGTCCCCGGCGATCCCTCCCGGCGGAGGATGAAGCTCGACGGCTTCGGCCCCGAGGAGGCGGGCGCCTTCCGGGAGCGGGCCGGGATGCTCCTCATCGAGGCGGACGGCGCGCGGGGCCTCGCCGCCAAGGCGCCCGGCCCGGGAGAGCCGGTGATCCCCCCTTGGGCCGACGCCGTCCTGGGAGTTGTGGGCCTCACGATCATCGGCGCCCCGCTGGACGAAGCGCACGTGTTCCGCCCCGGGCTGTTCGGCCGGGTGACGGGCCTGGCGCCCGGCTCCCCCATCGTCCCCGAGGCCATCGGCCGCCTGGCGCTTCACCCCGACGGGCTGTTCAAGGGGGCGGCGGCGGGGTCGCGCAAGCTCATCGTGCTGAACCAGGGGGACGCCATCGAGGGTCTTGAAAAACTTAAGCAAATCGCTTACATTATATGGCGCATCGCGGGTGCGCCCGCTGGGCCGGCCGAGGGCATCCTCTGCACCTCCATGAAAGGCGGCGCGCGGGTGCTTCATCAGATCCCGGCGGACTGAGGCGGCAGGCACCCGGCCTCCCTTTCTCGCTTTCGAGGGACCATGAGCCAGCAAGACGTTTACCGCGAGATGTATCACCTCAAGAAGGGCGGCCAGCGCGGCGCGGTGGCCACGGTCGTGGCGCGCAAGGGCTCGGCCCCCATGAGCGGCGACGCCAAGATGCTCGTCCGCCAGGACGGGAGCACGGCCGGCACGGTCGGGGGCGGCTGCCTGGAAGCCGAGGTGTGGCAGGCCGCCATGAACGTGATGGAGAGCGGCCAGCCCGAGAAGCTCACCTTCGACCTCACCGCCCGCGAGGCCGGCGACAGCGGCCACATCTGCGGCGGGGTGGTGGACATCATGGTCGAGCCCTTCCTGGCCTACGACAACGCCCTCCTGGCCGAGATCACCGAGATCCGCAGCCGCGGGGGCAGCGCGGCGCTCGCCACCGTGATCCAGACCGGCCCCCTGGGCGCCCTCCCCATCGAGAAGCGCAAGCTCCTCATCCGCCGGGACGGGAGCACGCGGGGCGAGATCCCCGAGTACACCGCCGAGTTGTGGCGCGAGAGCAGCCAGATCATCCGCAACGGCCAGCCCTCCCTGCTCAGCTTCACGAGCGATGAGATCCGCACCGGCAAGCGCCGCCGCCAGCCGGGCGAGGACACCGAGATCTTCATCGAGCCCATCACGAGCCAGCCCCTGGTCTACCTCTTCGGCGGCGGGCATGTCTCCTTCTGCGTGGCCCAGGCCGCGCACCTGGCGGGCTTCCGCGTCGCCGTGGCCGAGGACCGGCCCAGCTTCGCCAGCCAGGAGCGCTTCCCCATGGCGGAGGCCTTCCACGTGGGCGAGTTCCCGGGGATCTTCGAGAAGATCCCGGTGGAGGAGTCGGACTACCTGGCCATCATCACCCGCGGCCACGCCAACGACGAGGTGGTCCTCGAGTGGGCGCTCAAGACGCCCGCCCGCTACATCGGGATGATCGGATCGAAGAGCAAGGTCCTCCTCACCTACCGCCACCTCCGGGAAAAGGGCTTCGACCAGGATGAGCTTCTCCGGCGCGTCCACGCCCCCATCGGGCTGGAGATCGGAGCGGACACCCCCGGCGAGATCGCCCTCGCCATCGTGGCCGAGTTCATCCGGTTCCGCCGCCTGGGCGAAGAGGCCGGGCAGAATGGCGACCCCAGCAAGCGCATCCAGCTCCGCAAGAAGGCCTAGCCCCGCCGCTTCCACCTCCCTCGCCCGCCTCCGGGCGCTCCTGTCGGGCGCGCTGGATTTCCTGCTGCCGCGCGGGTGCCCCCTCTGCGGGGCGGCCCTCGGCCTTCCGAGCTCGCGCTCGCCCATTCCCCGGGCCACCTCTGCGCCGCCTGCCGCGAGAGCCCGCCCGCCTTCGACCTCGCGCGGGCGGTCGGGCCCATGGAAGGCCAGCTCCGGGAGCTGATCCACCACTACAAATTCCAGGGGCGGGCCGCCGTCGCCCGGGAGCTGGGGCCCCTGCTGGGCCAGCTGGCCGAGGAGGAGCTCGGCGGGCGGCTGGCCGGGGAGGAGCCTCGGGTCACCCACGTTCCCATCTCCCCGGCCCGCTGGCGGGAGCGGGGCTTCGACCAGTCCGAGCTCCTCGCCCGGCGGGCCGCCGAATGGCTCGGCCTCCCATTCGAGACAACGTTGGAGCGCCGGAAGGAGACCTCCCCCCAGACGGGCCTCCCAGGCCGCCAGCGCCGGCGCAACCTGCGGGGGGCCTTCGGCCTCCGGAAGGGAACCGAAGCGGCCGGCAAGCGCTTCCTCTTGGTGGACGATGTGCTCACGACGGGCAGCACGGCCTCGGCCTGCGCCCACGCCCTGAAGGCGGCGGGGGCGGAGGCGGTGTGGGTCGTAACGGTTGCCACGGTATCCCTCGGGCAGTGGATAGCAGATGGCTGAGTACCAATATTTGGAACCGAAACGTCTTGAATTATTTGGCCGGTTCATGTAGTTTCAAATTGAGACGATTTTAGTGATAAGGTTCATAGCTTCATCCGGAATGTAGCTTATGATGGAGAAGGAGAAGCAGATGAGCCTCCTCTCTCCTGCTGGCCGGGGGCCTGGCTTCGCCCCGGCCGCCGCCCCATGAGGGACCCGCTGCCATGAAGCTCCGGCTGGACAAACCTTCCCGCGAGGCGATCGGCTCCAGGGTCCGGGAGATCCGCCTCTTCAACCAGCTCGAGCAGACCGAGCTGGCCGGCCGCGCCGGGCTCTCCCAGGCCATCATCAGCCAGTACGAGAAGGGGCTCACCGAGATCAGCCTCTCCTTCATCAGGTTCCTGGCGGACACTTTCGGGGTCTCGGGCGACTGGATCATCTTCGGCTCGGGGGCCTCCCCCTTCGAGCGCGCCCAGAAGCGGATCGACGTGCGCCTGCCCGCCGACGCGGGGCCGGCCGCCGGCAAGCGGAAGAAGAAGGACGGCTACTGCGGCATCCCCCTCGTGGACCCCCGCGCCGCCGCCAGCCCCGGGAAGATCCGGGCCGAGAAGATCGCCGAGTGGGAGATCCTCCCCGTCCAGCAGATCGCCGGCCGCACCAACCTCGTCGCCCTCGACATCAAGGCCGAGTGGGTGAAGAACATGAACCCGCCCTTCCGGGCCGGGAGCCGCGCCGTCGTCGACCGCGGCGACAAGGCGATCACCCCCGACGCCCACTACGCCGTGAACACCCTCTCCAAGAAGGCCCCCTCCGCCGAGGCCAGCGTCAACGCCATCCGCCGCCTCAGCCGCAGCGGCCAGCGCCTGTGGTTCGTCGAGGACCGCCCCGCGGGTGACTTCGAGCACCTCGACCTCAAGACCGGCGACCGCATCGAGGACATCGTCATCGGCCGCATCATCTGGGTCTGGCAGAAGCTGGCGTAGGGGCTTACCCCGCGACCGGCCCTGCAGAGGCGTTCAATGGAATGCCCCTACGTTTTTTCTCCCGCCAGCCGCACCGCCAGGACCACGGCGCCACCCGCTGAATCTGGCAGCTATGCATCTGCCTCCGTCTCCACGTC
>JACPCT010000437.1 GCA_016184445.1 Candidatus Tectimicrobiota bacterium
CCGGTGGCGAGGACCACGGCGTCGGCGGCGAAGGTCCCGATCGCCCCTGTCACCAGGTCCCGCGTCACGATGCCCTTGGCGTGGCCGTCCACGATCACGAGCTCCTGCATCTCGGTGCGCGGGTGCATCGTGACGGTCTTGGCCGCGATCTGGCGGCACAGCTCCGCGTACACCCCGAGGAGGAGCTGCTGGCCGGTCTGGCCCCGGGCGTAGAAGGTGCGGGAGACCTGGGCGCCCCCGAAGGAGCGGTTGGCGAGCTGGCCGCCGTACTCGCGGGCGAAGGGCACGCCCATGGCGACGCACTGGTCGATGATGGCCGCGCTCAGCTGGGCGAGGCGGTAGACGTTCCCCTCGCGGGAGCGGAAGTCGCCCCCCTTCATGGTGTCGTAGAAGAGGCGGTAGACGCTGTCGCCGTCGTTCTGGTAGTTCTTCGCGGCGTTGATGCCGCCCTGGGCCGCGATGCTGTGGGCGCGGCGGGGGCTGTCCTGGAAGCAGAAGCAGAGCAGAAGCAGTCCACCCGGTAGCCCATCTCGCCCAGGGTGGCCGCGGCGGCCCCGCCGGCCAGGCCCGAGCCCACGACGATGATCCGGTACCGCCGCTTGTTCGAGGGGTTGACCAGCCTCATCTCGTTGCGGCGCTTGTCCCACTTCGACTCGATGGGCCCGGAGGGGACTTGGGATTCAAGCTTCATGTCGGTCGCCTCCTAGGGAAGCCTCAAAAGTCCGGCCAGGACGGCAAGGGGGATGGAGATGTAGCCGATCGTGATGACCACGCCGGCCACGGGCCCCACCCGCTTGAAGCACGCGTTGTAGGCCGGATGGTTGAGGCCCACCGTCTGGAAGAAGCTCGTGAGGCCGTGGCTGAGATGGAACCCCAGGAGGATCATCGCCAGGTGCATGAGGTGGTAGACCACATAGGCGAGGATCAGGAGGCCGCTCATGACGATGGTGCGGCCGGCGTAGGTGGTCGCGAGGTGCGTCGTCACCTCGTAAGGCTCGGGGCGGGCGGCGCGGTTGAGCCGCCACAGCCTGAGCGCCGAGCCCACGTGGGCCAGGAAGACGGCCAGGAGCGCGACGCGGACCGCCCACAGGAGGGCGCCCAGCTCACGGAGCTTGTGGGCGTAGTTGTTCACGGCCTCCCGGCCGGCGAACACGAGAAGGTTCCCGAGCAGGTGGCCGATCACGAAGCCGAACAGGAGGACACCGGTGACAGCCATCACCTGCTTGGCCCCGACGGAGGTCTGGCACAACCGCATGAACCGGCTCATCGCTCCCTCCCCCGGCCGTGAAGAATCCAGCGAAGGCGTCAACAATGTCCACGGCGCGCCAATGTAATCCCGCCCACCCGACCGGTCAACCTCTAAGGATGCCCCGCTCCGGAAAGCGGCGGGAGGCCTTGTGGCATAAAGCCACAGGAGCCTCCCCTGGGAAGCCAGTCCCACCGTCAGGGCCGGGCGCCGGGGCGGGGAAGGGTCAGGGGGCGGGGGCCTCGTTCAGATCCCAGTCGTAGGCGTGGTCCGCGAGGCGGGAGAATTCCTCCGTCAGCATGGCGCCGGCCGAGGCAGCCGTGTAGGGCGCCGCCGCCAGGTTGGGGCAGCCGATTGAGGCGCAGTTCACCGCGTAGTGGATGCGCGGGTCCCGCCAGATGGGCCGCAGGATGCGGTGCTCGATGTCGTCCAGGCTCAGCGCCTCCCCCTCCACCTGGACGAGCTTCTTCCCCCAGGGGCCGACGGCGAACCACCCGGGCGAGATGTTGACCCGCAGGATGGTGTTCACGGGATAGTGATCAAGGATCGCCAGGACGGTCAGGGCGTTGTAGAGGTTGATCCAGTAGGCGAGCTGCTCGGGGCGGCCGAAGAGGCTCACGGGCATGGCGGCTAGGCGCTCGATGTAGCCCGCCAGCGCCTTCCTGTCCCCGGGCGTCACGTTCCTGTAGCGCACCCGGTTCACGCCGTCTTCGCCCTTCACCAGGTACTTGGCGAGAAAATCCCCCCAGGCTGCGTGGTCCACCCGGATAGAGGAGGCCGGGTCGTGGGCCGTCCAGCGCGCCCAGAGCTCCGCCTTGGGAGCGGGCGAGGCGGGCTGGGCCGCCAGGACCGCCCAAACGGCCAGCGCCCACGGGAAAATCGAGCGGCGTCGCATCCTTATCTCTAGGCGGCGGGGGCCCCGCCTGGGGAAAACGCCGCGGCGGGAGGAATTATTCATCCCGCCCCGCGCGTCCGCCCCTTGGGCTAGGGCCGGGAAGGGGCCCGCAGGGCGTACATCTCGAACCCTCCCTCCCGCCACAAGGGGGGGCGCCCCCGCAGACGGGCGACCAGCGGGGCCGGATCCAGCGGGAAACCGGGCGGGACCGGGGAGCCGGACTCGAAATAGACGTGGGTGATCCCCCGGGCGGCGAGGGCCTCCTAGAGCCGGGCCGGATCCTTCACGCGCGCGAACAAGGCGGCCGCCGCCGGGTCCTCGACGGCCACCGCCGGCCGGAAGCCCGCGCTGAACGCGGCGAGCCGCTCCGGGCGGTAGAAGGTCAGAGGCCGGGCCCCGGCGGGAAGCCTCCCCGCCCAACCCGCCTGCTCGCGCGAGGCGGGGCTCGCCGAGAGCACCCCCGCCCAGAGGCTTCCGCTCCTCGCCGAGGCGTGGAGGGCGCGCTTCAGGCGGTTGTCCAGATGGGTCGGGGCCAGGGCGAGCGCCACCAGGAGCATCCAGGCGCCGTGGAGCGCGCCCGGCGAGGCGAGCCGCTCGCCCGTCCCCCGCCGCCCGCGCATCCAGCCGGTGAGCCCTCCGGCCACCGCCGCGGCCGAGACCGCGGAGAAAGCCGGGATGAAGAGCGCGTAGCGGACGGGGAAGTTCCGGGCGAAGACCAGCCCTCCCGCCGCGGCCGCGGCGGCCGCTGCCAGCAGGAGGAAGCCCGCCGCCCGGGGCAGCATCTCCCGCCAGAGGAGCCCGGCCAGCAGCAGCAGGAAGGGCACCGAGGGGAACGCCAGCCGCAGAAGCGCCCAGCCGGGCCAGCTGCCCGCCTGGCCCGCCCCGACGCCCGAGATGAGCTGGAAGTAGAGCGGGTTGTCGTAGCGCCCCAGGAGCGAGGCGAACAACGGATAGAAGGGATTTCCCAGGAAATACCCGTTCTTGACGAGAACCGGCAGGAGGAGGACCGCCACCCCCGCGGCGGCCCAGCCGGCCACCCGGAGCCTCTCCCGCATGGGAACCGGGGCCGGCGGATAAACCAGCAGCGCCGCGCCCAGCCCGATGATCGCCAGCCCCGCCGTGACCTTCACCCCCGCCCCCCCCCCCCGCCGGACCCCCCCCCCCAAGGCCCCCCCCGGCCCCCCCCCCCCCCCCCCCGCCGATCAGCGCGAGGGCCCCCGCCACCTGGAGGGCCGCCACCACGAGGTCCGACTTCGCCTCCACGGCCAGGAGGGGAAGAGGCGCACGTGGTGGACGTCCGGCCGCATCCCCGCAAAGAGGGCCGCGCCGAAGAGGCCGAGCGCGAGGCGCTCACGCGGCCCCCCGGGGGCGATCCGGCGCACGAGACAGAAGACCCCCAGCGCCGCCCCGCCCAGCCCCAGCGCGAGGTGAAGGAGCTGCCCCATCGCCACGAGGGACGCATCCGAGGGAAGGAAGAGCGCCAGCCCCGCCAGGAAGAGCTCCCAAAATCCCGTGAACGCGAAGTACAGGGGGCTCTCCGGCGTGAAGACCAAGCCTGCGGACCGGGCGAAAAGGCGCGGATAGGCCAGGTTCAGGGCCAGGGGGTCGGGCGACTGGGGAGCGGGGTGGAGGGCCTCCACGATGCTACCCAGGAAGAGCAGCGCCAGGACCGTCCCCAGGCCCCATGCGGCCGGCGCGGCGGGGGTGGAGGGAGGAGGAAAGGGGAACGGGCGCCTCTCCCCGTGCAGGACGCCCCGCCCGGCCAGGGCCAGGAGCACCGCGAGGGGCCAGACCAGCCAGGGCCTGAGCCCGCCCGCCGCCGCGAGCAGAAGAAAGAGCGGGGCGATGAGGGCGAAACCCGCCCCCCCCGCCAGCAGGAACCTCTCGAAGGGGTCGTCCGGGAGCATCCCCGCCCGACGCAGGACGCCCCTCCCCGCCCGGTACAAGAGGGCCGCCGCCGCGCCCGCCAGCGCGAGGTGGAGAGGATGGAGGAGGAGCGCCCACCCCGGGGCGTCGAGCCTCCGCCCGGGGTCCAGGAGGAGGAAAATCAGCGGCAGCCCGGCCGCGCAGGCCCATGCCCCCGGGCGCTCCCAACCGCGCACCCCATCCTCCTTCCCGATCAGAGAGAGGCTTGCAAGTTCATTCCGCCCAGGGGATGCTAGCCTCACTTGAGGCTGGAGGAAACCCGTGACCCGCGCGCTTCCCATCTCCGCCCCGGCGCGAAGCTGCAATCTGTGCGG
>JACPCT010000268.1 GCA_016184445.1 Candidatus Tectimicrobiota bacterium
CCCTCCCCGGTGTAGCCCGCGTCGAAGCCCGCGACGTTGAAGGAGGGCACCGTGAGGTGCCGCCGGGGGAGATCCTCGTCCGGGAGGTCCAGGACGAACCTCCGCAGGGCGAAGCGGCGCTTGCGCCCGGCGCCGCCGTAGGGCGGGATGCGCCGGAGAAGCTCCTCCTCCTTGGGGGTGAGTGGGACCACGTCGTCGAAGAAGCCCTCGACCTTCACGTTCTCGTTCTCGTCCTTCATCGAGTTGAGGGCCCACACGAGCCGCCAGGCGGCGTTCTCGTAGATCTGCCCGTTGCTCGAGTGGAAGTCCACGTTCGCGGTGCGGCAGGAGAGCTCCAGGTAGAGCAGCCCCTTGTTGCCGAGGTCGAGGACGGGCACATCCTCCCGGAAGGTGTCCTCCCAGACGCAGCCCTTCGCCGCGAGGAGTTCCTTGTGGCCCGGGATGAAGGTTTCGAGTGAGGGGCTGCCGATCTCCTCCTCGCCCTCGATGAGGTGCTTGACCGTGCAGGGAAGCTCCCCCCGGACCGCCAGGAGGGCCTCGAACGCGGCCAGGCGGCTGATGATGTTTCCCTTGTTGTCGGTCGCGCCCCGCGCGATGACGTGGCCGTCCACCACCCGGGCCTCGAAGGGGGGGCTCGTCCACTCGCTCAGGGGCTCCGCGGGCTGGACGTCGTAGTGGTTGTAGAAGAGGAGGGTCTTCTTGCCCGCTCCCGGCAGGAGCCCCGTCACGATGGGGTGGCCCTGGGTCCGGTGCAGGGTGGCCCTGAAGCCCGTCCGCTCCATCCGCCGCTTCACCAGGGCCGCCATCTCCTCGATCCCCGTGTGGGTCGTCGAGACGCTCGGCTGGCGGCAGAGCTCCTGCAGGTCCGCGACGATGCGCCCGGCGTCGCGGTCGATGTGGGCGAAGACTTCCTCCAGTTCCGCTTTCCGGAACACCGTACCCTCCTCCTCCCCCCGGGAACGGCCTGGCGGCCGCTCCCTGATCGGCTTGATAACGCGAACCCCCCGAAGATATGATTCCCGCGCCCGTTCGGCAACCGACCCGCCGGCCCGGTCGGCGGCGGTCGCCGGGTTTCCCTCCGTCTTCTTCCCGGGGAAAACCCCTTACCGAGGAGCACACCCATGCCCGAAGCCCGCGCCAACGCCAACTGGTTCACCTACTTCCCCGAGGACTACCGCTGGTCGGCCGCCATCTGCGGGATGATCTCGGGCGCGCGCTTCGGGCAGTCCGAGATCGGGGAGGTGGACCAGGTGGGCCGCCGCCTTCGCGCCAAGCTCGGCGACGACGAGCACTGGTTCAACGAGTGGAAGTGGATGGGGGACCGGGTGCGGGCGCTCGGCCAGGCCGCCGAGAAGGAGGGCGGCAACCTCTCCGCCGCCTCCCACTACCTGCGGGCCTGCTCCTACTACCAGATGGGGGAGCGCTTCCGCACCCCCAAGGACAAGCGGGCGCTGGACGTCTACAAGACCTCCCTTGACTGCTTCAGCCGCTTCGCCCGCCTGACCGACCGGCCCCGGATCGAGCGGGTCGAGGTCCCCTACGAGAAGGGCAAGAAGCTTCCCGCCTACTTCGTCCGCGCCGAGAACGCGAAGCGGGCCAAGGCTCCCTGCGTGGTGTTCTTCGACGGCCTCGACGTGACCAAGGAGCTCCAGTACATGCGCGGGGTGGAGGACCTCGTCCGCCGGGGCATGAACTGCCTCATCGTGGACGGCCCGGGCACGGGCGAGTCCATCCGCTTCCGGAAGATCTACCTGCGCCACGACTACGAGGCCGCGGGCTCGGCGGCCATGGACTACCTCGAAAAGCGCAAGGACGTGGACGCCAAGCGCGTCGGCGTCATGGCCATCAGCCTGGGCGGCTACTACGCCCCCCGGGTGGCCAGCATGGAGCCCCGCTTCAAGGCCTGCGTGGCCTGGGGCGCCATCTGGGACTATTACGAGACCTGGAAGAAGCGCATCGATGCCTCCTTCAAGACCGAGCTCTCGGTGCCCGGCCACCACATCACCTGGATCCTGAACGCCAAGTCCATGGACGAGGCCCTGAAGAAGCTCGAGCCCTTCCGGCTCGATGGTGTCGTTCAGAAGATGCGCTGCCCCTTCCTGGTGGTCCACGGGGCGGACGACAAGCAGCAGCCCCTCCACTACGCCCAGTCGCTCTATAAGGCCTCGGGCTCGAAGGACAAGACCCTCAAGGTCTTCACGGTGGAGGAGGGGGGCGCCCAGCACTGCCAGCGCGACAACCTCTCCATCGGCACGGCCTACATGTTCGACTGGCTCAGGGAGAAGCTGCGGGCCTAGCGTCCCCGGTTCGCGCATTCTTCCTTCATCAGGAGAAGACGAATATGGCCAAGGCCGTGGGAAAGGCCCCTTGGTTCGCGTACTTTCCGGACGACTACCGCTGGTCGGCGGCGATGAGCATCTGCTGTTCCACCTCTTACTGGGGCGCGGCCGTGATGGGCGAGCTCGACCGGATCGGCCGGCGCCTCAAGGGCAAGGAGGGGAACGACGGCGCCTGGTTCACCGAGTGGGCGCGCATGGGGGACCATGTGCGGGGTCTCGGCACGGAGGCCGAGAAGGCTGGCAACCGCCTGACCGCCTCGGCCTTCCACAAGCGCGCCTGCATGTACTACCAGATCGGCGAGCGCTTCCCCATCCCGAAGGACAAGAAGGCCCTCGACGCCTACAAGAAGTCCATCGGCTGCTTCGGCCGCTTCGCCCGCCTGACCGATCGGCCCAGGATCGAGGCCGTCGAAATCCCCTTCGAGAAGGGCAAGAAGCTCCCCGCCCTCCTCGTTCACGCCGAGAACACGAGGCAAAGGCGGCCGCCGGTGGTGGTGGTCTTCGACGGCTTCGACATCTCGAAGGAGATCCAGTACATGGAGGGGGCGGAGGAATTCGTCCGGCGGGGCATGAGCGTCCTTCTCGTGGACGCACCCGGGAACGGCGAGGCCATCCGCTTCCGCAACCTCTTCATGCGGCACGATCACGAGGCGGCCGGCTCGGCGGCCATCGATTACCTCGAGACACGCAAGGACGTGGACGCCAAGCGCGCCGGCGTCATGGCCATCAGCCTGGGCGGCTACTTCGCCCCCCGCAACGCCAGCGTGGAGAAGCGCTTCAAGGCCTGCGTGGCCTGGGGCGCCATCTGGGACTACCACGCCACGTGGAAGAAGCGCATCGAAGCCGCTTATAGGGTCCCGCTCTCGGTGCCGGGCCGCCACCTCTCCTGGAGCATGAACGCGAGGACGATGCAGGAGGCGCTCCAGAAGCTCGAGCCCTTCCGCCTGGACGGGGTCGTGCAGAGGATGCGCTGCCCCTTTCTCTTGGTCCACGGGGAGGACGACCAGCAGGTGCCCCTCAAGGTCGCCCGGACGCTCTTCAAGGCCGTTGGCTCGAGGGACAAGACCTTCCGGGTGTTCACCGGGAAAGAGGGCGGCGCCCAGCACTGCCAGATCGACAACATCCCCCTGGGCGCTCATCTCATATCCGACTGGCTGAAAGAGAAGCTGCGGGCCTGATCCTTAAGCGAAACGCGCTTTCACGGACCGAAGAGAAGGAGAGAAACGGATGGCCAAGGCGGTGGGGAAGGCGGCCTGGCTCGCGTACTTTCCGGACGACTACCGCTGGTCGGCCGGGATGATGATCTGCCTCTCCGCCTCCTACTGGGGCGCGGCGGTCGTGGGGGAGCTCGACCAGATCGGCCGGCGCCTCCAGGGCAAGGAGGGGGACGACGGCGCCTGGTTCGCCGAGTGGGTCAAGATGGCGGAGCGCGTGCGGGGCCTGGGCCTCGCGGCCGAGAAGGCGGGCGGCCGCCTGACCGCCGCCGCCTTCCACAAGCGCGCCTGCATGTACTACCAGGTGGGGGAGCGCTTCCGCACCCCCAAGGACAAGAAGGCCCTCGCCGCCTACAAGGCGTCCCTCGACTGCTTCGGCCGCTTCGCCCGCCTCACCGACGGGCCCCGGATCGAGCGCGTGGAGGTGCCCTTCGAGAGGGGGAAGAGGCTCCCCGCCCTCTTCGTCCACGCCCGGAACACCCGCCAGAAGCGGCCGCCCGTCGTGGTCTTCTTCGACGGCTTCGACATCTCGAAGGAGATCCAGTACATGCTCGGCACCGAGGACCTCGCCCGCCGCGGGGTGAGCGTCCTCCTCGTGGACGCGCCGGGGAACGGCGAGGCCATCCGCTTCCGCAAGCTCTACCTCCGGCACGACCACGAGGTGGCCGGCGCCGCGGCCATCAATTACATCGAGACACGCAAGGACGTGGACGCCAAGCGCGCCGGCGTCATGGCCATCAGCCTGGGCGGCTACTACGCCCCCCGAAACGCCGCCATGGAGAAGCGCTTCAAGGCCTGCGTGGCCTGGGGCGCGCAGTGGGACTACCACGAGGTCTGGCGCAAGCGCGTCGCCGCCGCCTACAAGACGGCGCTCTCGGTGCCGGGCCACCACCTCTCCTGGATCTTCAACGTGAAAACCATGGACCAGGCCCTGAAGAAGCTCGAGGGCTTCAAGCTGGACGGGGTGGTGCAGAAGATGCGCTGCCCCTTCCTCCTCGTCCACGGGGAGGACGACCAGCAGATCGGTATGGACGTGGCGCGCAAGTGCTTCCGCGCCGCGGGCTCGAAGGACAAGACCCTCAAGGTCTTCACCGGCGGGGAGGGCGGCGCCCAGCACTGCCAGATGGACAACGTCCCCCTCGGCGCCCACTACATCCACGACTGGCTCAGGAAGAAGCTGCGGGCGTAGGCTCCCGGGGGAAAGCCCCCGAAAACATTCGAGCCCTGCCTCCCCGTCAAGGAGGCAGGGCTCGATGATTTTTCGGTGCCGCCGCCTAGTCGCCCAGGCGCTTGAGCCTCGGGTCGAGAATGTCCCGCAGCCAGTCGCCCAGGAGGTTCATGCCCAGCACGGTCAGCATGAGCACCACGCCCGGGAAGAAGGCGATCCACCAGGCCGTGTCCAGGAAGGCGCGGCCCTCGGCCAGCATGCCGCCCCAGGTCGGGGTCGGGGGTGGCACGCCCACGCCCAGGAAGGAGAGCGAGGCCTCGATGATGATCATCCGGCCCAGGTTCAGGGTGGCCACCACGATGGTGGAGGACATCACGTTGGGCAGGAGGTAGACGAGCAGGATGCGCATCGCCCCGCAGCCCGCCGCCCGGGCGCCGGAGACGAACTCCTGCTCCCGGAGGGAGAACACCTCCCCCCGCACCACGCGGGCGTAGATGATCCACGTCCTGATGGTGATGGCAATGATGATGTTTTGGAGGCTCGCGCCCAGGATGGCGACGAGGCCCATCGCCAGCAGGATGAAGGGCACGGCCAGCATGGTGTCGATGACGCGGCTGATGACGGTGTCTATCCACCCCCCGTTGTAGCCAGCGACGATGCCGAGGAAGACCCCGATGATCCCGCTCACCAGCACCGTCGCGATGCCCACGATGAGGGAGATGCGCGAGCCGTAGATGATGCGGCTGAGGATGTCGCGCCCCTGCTGGTCCGTGCCCAGCCAGTAGGCGCGGCCCTGGGCGTCCACGTAGCCGGGGGGCTTGAGGTAGCGGTCGAGGCTCTGCTCCAGGGGGTCCAGGGGAGCGAAGGTCCAGGGCATGAGGGCCCACACGATCACGACCGTGCAGCAGAACAGCCCGAAAAGGGCGGGCGGCCTGCGCATCAGCTCCCGGATGGCGAGCGTGAGGTCCGAGGGGCCCTGCGGCATTTCGTCGACATCGTGGAACGTCGTCCCGCCGACGGCCACCGTCGCCGCTTTTTCGGTCACCATACCGGTCCCTTCCTCTACTTATAGGAGATGCGGGGATCCAGCCAGGCGTACAGCAGGTCCACCGCCAGATTCACGCCCACGAACATGAAGGCGAGCAGCGCCACGGCCGCCTGCACCACCGGGTAGTCCTGGTTGTTGATCGCATCCACGGTGAGGAAGCCCACCCCCGGCCACGCGAAAACGGCCTCGGTCACGACCGTGCCGCCCAGGAGGATGCCCAGCTCGATCCCGACGATGGTGACGACGGGGATGGAGGCGTTCTTGAGGGCGTGCCGGACGACGATCAGGGTCTCGTTGAGGCCCTTCGAGCGGGCGGTGCGCACGTAGTCCAGGCCCAGGACCTCGAGCATCTGCGAGCGCATCACCCGCATGATCCGCGCCGTGGCGTAGAGGCCGGCCGTCAGCGCCGGGAGGATGATGTACTCAGGCCCCTCATAGCCCGATGTGGGCAGCCAGCGCAGCTTCACCGCGAAGATGATGATGAGCATGAGGCCCAGCCAGAAGTTCGGCATGGACTGGCCGAACATCGAGCCCACGGAGCTGACGTGATCGATCCAGGAGTTCCGGAAGGTGGCCGACAGGATGCCCGCCGGGATCGCGAGCACCAGCGAGATCACGACGGCGACGACGGCCAGCTGCACCGTGGCGGGAAGGTGCTCGAGGACGAGGCCCATGGCGGGGACCTCGTGCCGGAAGGAGAAGCCGAAGTCCCCCCGCAGCACCCCCTTGTTCCGCTCGCGGCCGAAGAGGAAGTGGTAGTACTGGACGTGCATCGGCTGGTCGAAGCCCATGTCGCGCCGGAACTTGGCGAGGTCTTCCTGGGTGGAGTCGATTGGCATGAGGACGCCGGCCGGGTCTCCCGTGATCTGGAGCATGAAGAACACGATCAGGAGGACCGCCTTGAGGACGATCAGGCTCTGCAGCAAGCGCCGGATGACGTAGGCTCGCATTCGAGCACCCTCAGGAAGCCACGACCGGGATGCGCACCCAGAGCTTGCCGCCAAGTACCCCACCAGGGAGAAAAGGGATACATCATCCCTGCCTTCACTTTCAGCGTCAAGGCGGACTTGAGAGGGTTTGAGCCGCGAAGGGCCGGACTTTCGCCTCTTTTTTCGCCTCCGGGGGCGTTCCAAAGGCGCCCTTCCGGGAAGGGAGGTGTCCGCCCCCCGTCGGGCGGAGGCGGTCACGTCAGCCGGCGGGGGCCCGCAACCGGTCTCGGCCCCTTTCGCGAGGGTGGGCTCCGTGGTAGATTTCAGGAGTTTCAGGGGGAGGACTCCTTTGACCCGATGCGGGAGGATCGGCCCTTTTCTCGGGTGGGTGTGCGGTCGTCCGGAGGCGGGGGCTGGCGCGGCTCTTGGGAGAAACCCCGTGCAAAGCCGCCGATCTGGAGCGAGCGCCGCAGCCTTACGTGAAGACCGCCTGCACGGGCACATCCAAAATCCTCGGCCTCATTCGAATGGTGGAGTACGGCTACGCCGTGGGAACGATGAGCAGCTGCGAGGATGGGAGACCCCGTAAGAGAAGCGAGGAAAAAAGAGGAGGCTTCAGGCCCGGCCAGGGGAGTGTTCCCCCGCGGGTCTTGGTGGAGGCCGGGCCCTTATCCCGGCAATCATAATGCTAGAGGGGGATTGGCCATGCGCAAATGGTTCATCGCTCTCCTCGCCGTGGCGCTGGCGGGCCTCGCGGCCCCCCGCGCCGGCGCCTTCAAGGGGACGGTCACCGTCGCCCTCTCGGGGGAACCTCTCTCGATGGACCCCCACATCCAGTCCGAGTTCATCGGCACCATGATCTGGCCCTGGGGCTACGACAACCTGCTCTACGCCGAGCCGGGCACGGGGAAGCTGCAGCCCTGGCTCGCCGAGAAGATGGAGCGCCTGAGCGCCCAGGCCTTCAAGTTCACCCTGCGCGCGGGGGCCAAGTTCAACGACGGCACCCCGGTCAGCTCCGCGGCGGTCAAGTACTCGCTCGGCCGCATTTCCGACCCCAAGATCAAGAGCCGGCTGATCCCCTACTTCAAGGACATCAAGGAAGTCCAGGTCATCGACGATCGCACCTTCATCGTCCACACCACGGTGCCGATGAACGGGCTCCCGAACCTGCTGCGAAGGTTCGGGCACATCATCTCCCCGAAGACCAAGGACATGGACCTGCCCACCGTCTCGCGCAACACCTTCGGCTCGGGCCCCTACGTCCTCAAGGAGTGGACCAAGGGCCAGAAGATGGTGTTCGAGGCGAACCCCCTCTGGTGGAACAGCAAGGCCTACCCCAACCGGCCGCAGACCCTCGTCCTGCGCCGCATCCAGGAGCACGCCACCCGCGTGAAGTCGCTGCTGGCTGGCGAGGTGGACATCATCACCGCCGTCCCCGCCCACTTCGTCCCCCAGATCAAGGCCGACCCGAAGCTTGACGTGGTCAATGTTCCCGCCGTCCGCATCCTCTACGTGGGCTTCTTCACGGGCCACGGGGGGCCCTTCGCCAACGTCAAGGTGCGCCAGGCGGTGAACTACGCCGTCAACGCGGACTCCATCATCAAGACCTTCCTGGGGGGCTTCGCCGAGCCCTACTTCCAGATGCTCCACCCCTGGGTCTACTCCGGCTACTCCAAGAAATTCACCTCCTGGTATCCGTACGATCTGAACAAGGCCAAGCAGCTCATGAAGGAGGCCGGCTACGAGAAGGGCTTCAAGGCCCACCTCTTCACCACCATCGGCCGCTACCCCTCCGACAAGGAGACCTGCGAGGCCATCACCGGCATGGTGAAGCAGATCGGCATCGACGCCCCCTGCAACCCGGTGAACTTCCCGCTCTACCGCCAGACCT
>JACPCT010000438.1 GCA_016184445.1 Candidatus Tectimicrobiota bacterium
GAATCCCCCTTGGGCGGCGGCACCGGGCGGGCGGATGCCAATTATAGTAGGGAAAGGACCGGAGCGGGGTCAATTTCCGCGATTTTCCGGAGGCCCGCGGGTGAAGCGCCCCGGGCCCATTCTCTTGAGAGCCGCGGCCCAGGAGTCCGGGCGCCCTGCACGGCCGGCAGAGGAGGGTCCCCGGCGTCAAACCCACTGTTTTTCGCGCGTTTTGTCCGTTCCTTCTCATTTGGCCCGTTTCCCCTGGAAGATCCCGGATGAGTCGGCTATAATTCGCTGCCCCTTCGATTCCCTGTCTTGTATCCTGCGGACGTGGAGCGAGAGGCGCCAGAGGTGGTTGACTTCTGGGGAGTCTCTCGCTAGAGATTAGCGGGTTAGCTGGGTTCCTCTCCGCGGACTGCGGCAAGCGGTTCGGTCATTATTTAGTGTGCCGGTTCGGGCCGGGGCGCGGCTTCATCCCACACCGGACCCTGTGCGCGCATCCGCTACCCGAGCGAGGAAAGAGCAGGATGCTGACAGCGGATTCCGTCGTCAAGATCTACGATCGGTGGGGCCGGTTTTACGACATCGTTTTCAAATGGATCTTCAGCGAGGGCCGCAACGTCGGGGTTGAACTCCTGGACCTCAAGGCGGGCGAGCGCCTGCTCGAGGTCGGCGTGGGGACGGGCCTCTCGCTGCCGCTCTACCGCCGGGACTCCCCCATCGTCGGCATCGACATCTCCTCCAAGATGCTCGAGAAGGCCCGGGAGAAGGTGGACAACCTGGGGCTGAGGAACGTCGACCTGCAGGTGATGGACGCCCAGGCAATGACGTTCCCCGACGACAGCTTCGACTGCGTGACGGCCTGCTACGTGGTCAGCGCCGCCCCCGACCCCCACAAGGTGGTCTCCGAGATCTGCCGGGTGTGCAAGCCGGGCGGCCGCATCGTTTTCATCAACCACTTCAAGAGCCAGAACCGCCTCCTCGCCCGCTTCGAGGAGCTCATCAACGGCATCTGCCGCAAGTTCGGCTGGGAGACCACGCTGGACCTGGAGACCTTGATCGCGGCCCACAAGCTGGTCATCGGCGTCCAGGAGCGGGTGAACATTTTCGACTACTGGCGCGCCGTCCTCTGCTACAACTCCCGCAAGTAGCGGCCCGGCCCCCGGTCCCCGCCCGCGGGCGGCGATCCGCGCCCTCGCGCCTGCTCCGCCGCCGGGCGGCCCCTTCCCGCCCGGGGACTTGCCCTTGAGCTTGGGTGACCACGCCCTCGGCCTCATCTTCGCAACGGTAGCCGCCCTCGCCTGGTCCGCCTTCTCGTTCCTCGTCAAGATGGCGCTCCGCGACGCCCCCGTCCTCCGGGTCACCGCCTGCCTGACCACCCTCAACGCCCTCCTGGTCACCCTGTTCGCCCTCTCCGCCATCCCCCATGCCTCGTTCGTCCCCCGGTCGGAGAAGACTTTCGTCTGGGTCCTCCTGGCCGGGATCTTCCACATCGGCATCTCCCGCTCGTTCTTCTACGTGGCGATCCACCGGCTCGGCCCCAACCGCTCCGTCCCCGTGGCCATGAGCTATCCGTTCGTGACCGCCCTCTTCGCCTGGCCCCTGCTGGGGGAGCCGCTGACCCTGCGCATCCTCCTGGGCCTGGCCGTCCTACTCCTGGGGATCTTCTTCATCGTCCGCTCGGCCCCTGCCCGCGCGGAGGGGCCTCCCCCCTCCCCGGGATGGCGGACCCTGGGCTGGATCGCGGCCGGGGTAACCTCCATCCGGCGCCGTGGTGGCCTGGATGATCGCCTTCGGGGAGGCCGTGCGGTCGGGCCTCCCGCCCATCCCCCGCCGGGCCTGGCCCTGGCTGCTCGCCGCCTCGCTTTTCCAGGCCACGGCCGTCCCCGCCTACAACTACGCCCTGAAGCACACCCTGGCGGTGAACGTCACCGCCATCGTCTCGGCCCAGCCGCTCATCGCGATCGTCATCGGCTGGCTCTTCCTCCGCGAGGCCGAGAACATCACCGCGCGCCTGTGCGCGGGGGCCCTCCTCACCGTGGCCGGAACCCTGATCGTGGTGCTCTGAGCCGGAAGACCCTCCGTTTCCGCGGGAATAGAAAGGGTGGTATCCTGCGTTTCCTCTGCGGTGATTCGTTCATCCCAACAGGAGGCTCTCCCATGGGCGAAGTGATCCACGTGACCAAGGCCCGCGTCGTCAAGGAGCCGGGCCGGGGCATGAAGACGGCCTACCTCGACGCCTTCCCCAACGACGCCATCCCCTACGGCATCCACGGCGGCATCAGCAAGTTCTACAAGGCCGAGCCCGAGGTGGAGCGGCCCGCGACGCTGGACCACCTCGTCGCGGCCGTCGCGGGGTGAATGACCGGCAATATGGGCGGCGCGCTGGATGCGCGCGGCATAAAGAGCTCGCCGGACAACCTGGTCGCCCGCGTCGAGGGCATCATCGAGAACGTCGACGGCATGGCCCTCATCACCACCATCAAGGTCCACTACACGTGCAAGATCCCCAAGGGGAAGCGCGCCGAGGCCGAGCGCGCCCTCTCCGTCCACGACAAGGGCTGCCCCGCCAGCCAGAGCGTGCAAAGGGGCATCAAGGTCGAGTACTCGGCCGAGTTCGAGGAGGTCTGATCGATCCGCCTCCGCGCCCGGGGCCTGTGCGATCCCGGGCGCAGGGGCGTCAGGAGAGCGCGGCCGCCGGGCTCATCCACCTTCGCAAGAGAACCGCTCCCGCCCAGGACGCCGCGAGCAGCGCGGTCCAGCCCGCCGCCTCCCCCGGCGTCCCCACCAGCAGGGCCCCCACCAGGAACATCCCGGCGAAGACCGCCGCGCTGAGGAGCGCCCACTCCGCCGCCAGCGGCAGGGCGGGCGTCCCGGCCTCGCCTCGCTCCCGCACCGGGCCCCATGCCCCCGGCGGCAGGGCCTCCCGGTAGAAGCGGCGGAGCACCCCCCGCTCGACCGGCCGGGTCAGCAAGGACGCCACCAGCATCGCCGCCCCCCCCACCGACGCCTGCGCCGTCAGCAGCACGGGGAAGGAGGGGGACGCCCCCGCCCAGTGCAGGGCGGCGGTGGTGAGCCCCGCCGCCGCCATCCCGGCGACCTCGGTCCAGGCGTTCGCCCGCCACCACAGCCACCGGAGCAGCACCGGCAGCCCCAGCCCCGCCCCGAGCGAGACGTTGAACTTCCAGGCCCACTCGATGCTCCCGATCCGCGCCGCTACCGCGAGCGAGCCCAGCGTCATCAAGAGCACCGCCGCCCGGCTCACGAAGATGACCTCCCGCCGCCCCGCCCGGGGGCGCATGAAGCGGGCGTAGAGGTCGTTCACCAGGTAGCTCGTCCCCCAGTTCAGGTGGGTGTCCACCGTGCTCATGAAGGCGCTGACCATGCCGGCCAGGGCGAGGCCCAGGAGCCCGGCGGGCAGGATCTCCGCCATCAGGAGGGGGTAGGCCGCCTCCCGGTCGGCCAGGATGCGCGCGGCTATGCTCCCGCCGGGGGCCTCCATCCCGCGCGGGACGAGAACGAGCCCCACCAGCCCGACCAGGACCCAGGGCCAGGGGCGCACGACGTAGTTCGCCACCGCGAACCAGAG